>NZ_DJLC01000019.1:24487-29654 GCF_002434875.1 Acinetobacter sp. UBA6526
TCTATCCAGCTGAGCTATGAGCGCGTATTTGATGGAGGGCATTATACGCACTTTTTCCCATTTGATAAGAACTTTATTGCAAAATAATTTCAATTGATTATAGATTCAGCACATCGTTTAAAAACACATCAATACACAATATAAACATTTGCTTTCAATTGAAATACGAGACAAGAGTTCCTGTTTAATCTCTACGATCAAAATTTTCATGATTTATTATTAAATTTCATAAGATTAAAAAACTATTTACAGAGTTAGATGCTTTATTTCACATTTTATTCACTTAGCTTTTGATACGCATTTTAGCTATTTTATCCAGATTTTCTCTATTTTCTCACACTAAAAAAATAAGCTAAGCAGTTGATTTTTATTATTCCCAAGATTTTCACAAAAAATACGCTTTATCGAGTGGCGTTGATAATAATTAGTTAAACACTCAATACTTTTTATTAATTATGAGACAGGAGTCACATAATTATAAGGACGAATAAAACAAGACTTTAATAATTATGATAGGTATACCAATATGTTATTTAAAAATATTTTATCACCCATAACAGGCATCCTTTCTCTTCCAAGCCAGAATAATCAAGGCTCATCATCTTCTGTGAATACGGTATCAACAGTCAATAATAATCAAATAGAAGATAGTACCTTGACCAATAATAGCAGTAGTTCTGCTTATGATGGTTTGCTGAATGGAACTGCCACTGGAAACAGTGAACAAAACTACGGTGTTGGCGTAGGCAATGGCGAAGGCGTTAATTTTCCTATTCCATTTACGACAACTTTCTATTCACTCGGAGACTCATATTCTTGGTTTGGCAATGCTGAACCTGTCACATCTATAAATACAGCACCAACGTCCTCTTCAATCCATTTACAAGATCAAGATACGATTGATAACAGTAATACAGGTACTGCGGGAAATGGCAATGATGGTGGTTTCTTAAATGGTACTGCTTCAGGTAATGGCGATCATAACTATGGCATCGGTGATGGAAATGGCGATGATGCCAACATCATTACACCTGTCACGACACCTGTAGACTCCTTAGGAAATGCTTATGCAGTAATTGGTGGTGGTGCAGTTGATTCAATCAATACAACTCCGACCAGTTCAACAGTTGTTATTGAAGACAATGACAATACCAATAACAGCAATACTGGTGTAGATGCCGCTGGGAATGGAAACGCTGGTGGCCTTCTGAATGGCGTCGCTGCTGGAAATGGTGAACATAATTATGGGATTGGTGATGGCAATGGTGATGATGCCAGTGTCACAACACCGTGGACGACACCAGTACAATCTGTAGGAAACTCAATCTCTGGTATTGGCGGTGGCAGTGTAGACTCCACCAATACAGCACCAACAGTATCTTCAACTCATCTTCAAGATAATGACACAACCAATAATAGCAACAATGGTACAGGCACATCAGGCAATGGTTCTGGTGGAGGATTAGCCAATGCTGTTGGTGCAGGAAATGGTGAACAAAACTACGGCATTGGGAATGGCAATGGTGACGATGCCAGTGTGACCACACCTGTAACTGCTCCTTTTCAAAGCATTGGCAACTCGATTGCTGGGATCGGAGGTGGTGATGTAGATTCCGTGAACAGTACGCCAACAGTGGCATCCAATGTCATCGAAGACAATGACACAACAGACAATAGCAATAATGGCATGGGGGTAGAGGGTAGCTCAGGCAATGGGATTGACGATGGTCTACTCAACGGCGTGAGTGCAGGTAATGATGAACACAACTATGGTATCGGCAATGGAAATGGCGATGATACAAGTGTCACGATGGCATGGACAACGCCAGTTCAAGCGGTTGGTAACTCAGTCGCAGGCATCGGTGGCGGTGACGTCGGTTCAAGCAATAATGCACCAACCTTAAGTTCCAACATTGTTCATGACAATGATTCAACAGATAACAGCAATAATGCTACAGGCATAGCCAATTCAACAGGCAATGGTGTTGGCGGTTGGGGCAATGGTCCTGCTGCTGGCAATGGTGAACAAAACTATGGTATCGGGAACGGAAATGGCGATGATGTTGATGTAACAGCACCAGTCACCGCTCCTTTCCAAGCACTTGGAAATTCTGTTGCAAGCATCGGTGGAGGTGATGTTGATTCAACCAATAATGCACCAACTCAAACGTTAAACTATGTCGAAGACAATGATTCAACCGACAATAGCAATAATAGTTCCAATAGCAATAATAGTTCCAATAGCATTGATGGCTCTACAGGCAATGGTCTTGATGGCTTACTAAATGGCGTCAGCGCAGGCAATGACGAAAAAAACTATGGTATTGGCAATGGAAATGGTGACGATGCAGATGTAACTGCCCCATGGACAACACCTGTTCAAGTTCTCGGTAACTCATTTGGTGGCATTGGTGGTGGCGATGTTTCTTCCAACAATAATGGAGCAACAACCTCCACAAATATTGTTCAAGACAATGACAGTATTGATAACAGCAACAATAGCAATGGTCTTGGCAGTGCTGTAGGTAATGGGATTGATGATTGGGGCAACGGCCCCGCAGCAGGTAATGGCGAACAAAACTATGGTATCGGCAATGGAAATGGCGATGATGTTGATGTTACAGCCCCATTCACAACACCCGTCAATGTTCTAGGTAATGCATTTGGAGGTATTGGCGGTGATGTTTCATCGACGAACAATGGCTCAACCACAACTCTCAACCACGTACAAGACAATGACAGTACCGATAATAGCAACAATGGTGGCACTGGTTTGGGCAGTGCTTTTGGTAATGGGATTGGCGGCCTACTCAATGGTGTGAGCGCTGGAAATGGTGAACATAACTATGGCATCGGTAATGATAACGGTGATGATGTCGACTGGACATCACCTGTCGTCAGCCCAATCAATATTATGGGCAATGGTGTCTCTGGAATAAATCAAAACAATGATGAAGACAGTTCTGGCAATACCTCAAACAACACAGCAACCACCAACACCACCAATATTGTTGAAGACAATGACTTTACTGATCATAGCAATACTGGCGCTGGTGCAGCCGGTAATGGCATTGGTGGTATTCTCAGCGGTTTCGGCGCTGGTAACGGAGAGCAAAATTACGGTATCGGAAATAGTAACGGTGATGATGCAGGCGTGATCATGCCAACAACGACACCAATCAACGCCCTCGGAAATGAGTTTTCTTGGTTCGGCGACGCAAACAACTCATCCACAAATAATGCATCTACTACAGCATCAAATTATGTTTTTGATAATGACAGTACAGATAACAGTAATAACGGCACTGGTATCAATAGTGTTGCAGGTAATGGTGTTGGCGGTTTACTGAATGGCGTTGGTTCTGGCAATGGAGAACATAATTACGGAATAGGCAATGGGAACGGTGATGATGCTAGTGTCGTCATACCGATTACCACACCAATGAGTGGCTTGGGTAACTCATTTGCATTATTTGGAGATGCAAATTCAAGCTCTGTGAATGATTCATCAACAACCACTGTCAATCATTTTGAAGATAATGACACCACAAATAATAGTAACAGTGGCACTGGCATCGTCGAAGGAGCTGCTGGCAACGGCTTAGGCGGTTGGGGCAACGGTCCTGCCGCTGGTAATGGTGATCATAATTATGGCATCGGCAATGGTATTGGCAATGATGCCAGCGTTGTCTCCCCTATCACTGCCCCGCTGAGCGGCTCTGGTAATGCATTCTCACTCTTTGGCGATGCAACCTCTGATTCTGTGAATGACTCATCCACACATACGACAAACTATTTCCAAGACAATGACACCACAGACAACAGTAACAGCGCGAATGGTTTTGGTGATGGTGGTCTAGGTGGTGGTTCTTCAGGGAACGGAATTGGCGGAGGACTGCTAAATGGTGTTGGTGCTGGCAATGGAGAACATAACTACGGAATCGGCAATGGTATAGCTGATGATGCCAGTATCGTTACCCCGATTACTGCACCAGTCAATGCTTCAGGCAATGCCTTCTCCATCTTTGGTAATGCAACATCAAACTCAACCAATGATTCATCAACAACAACTGTGAATCACTTCGAAGACAATGACAGCATCAATAACAGCAATGCTCATAATGCTGGCGAAATTGAAGGTGGCTCAGGGACTCTTGGCGATGGTGGTATCCTGAACGGTGTTGCTGCAGGAAATGGTGAACATAACTATGGTATTGGCAATGGTATTGCGGATGATGCCAGCATCGTGATGCCAATTACGACACCAATTAATGCATCTGGTAATGCGTTCTCAATCTTTGGAAATGCAACAGCCAACTCAACCAATAACTCATCAACGACCACTACAAACTATTATCAGGATAATGATAGTACTGACAATAGCAATGGCACAGGAAATGGTGTTAGCACGGGTTCTGGTGGCTTATTCGGTCTTGGTGGAATACTCAATGGCGCTGCCTCAGGTAATGGAGAGCACAATTACGGTATTAGCAATGGTAACGGTGACAATGCAAGTGTTGTTGCACCGATTGCGATTCCTATCAACCTTTCTGGTAATGCGATTTCTCTTTTTGGTAGTGCCTCTGCGAACTCCACTAACAACTCATCTACCAATACAACCAATCAGTTCAATGACAATGACCTTGAAAATAATAGCAACGGCAGTGCCAATGGTTCAGATGGAATCCTCGATGGTATCGGTGCAGGCAATGGTGAGCACAACTACGGTATTGGTAATGGCAACGGAGATGATGCGAATGTTGTAACGCCAATTACGATACCGATTAACTTCTCAGGAAATGCAATATCCGTTCTCGATCTTAGTGGTCTAAATGGTGAAGGTGATTTTAATATGCTTGGCCCAGTGACTAACTTGGTTGGCGTTGTTGCTGGTAATGGTGATGGCTCAGGAGTTTTAGGTACTGTTACAGGTGCAATCGGTGGCATCACGGGTGGAACCGATGGTAGCCCGATTGATCTCGTCACTAGTGTAATCGATGGTATCACTGGTGGAGCAGACGGTAGTCCTATCGATTTAGTCACTGGTGTGATTGATGGCATTACTGGTGGTACTGATGGCAGCCCAATCGATCTTGTGACTGGCGTTATCGATAGCATTACTGGTGGAACCGATGACAGCCCTATTGATCTCGTCACTGGTGTGATT
>NZ_DJLC01000084.1:0-11167 GCF_002434875.1 Acinetobacter sp. UBA6526
AAAAGTGGATCAACAAACTTGTTATCCACTTTGTTATAAAAAATTAGGTATGTGTATTTATGATTTCCATACAAAATCAGAAAAACTATGCTCAGCTTTTAAACTATTTTCAACAGCTTGCGCTAACTGGCGAATAATACTCTGTGTTTCAATTTTTTCAAACCAAGCCAGTTCACGCTGAGGATTTGCAGTAATCTCGCATAAAATATGCCCTTCGGCATCCTGTTCAGAACATAGGATAGAAAGAGGTAACTGATGATTATCAATACGAACTTCAATTTTTTCATGTTCATGACGAATATGATGTGCATCAAAGCCATATTGTTCTAATTGTTTATACAATAGCGCAGCAACATATTCTTGAGTGATATAGCATTCATTTGGTGGATGATCAACCACCCCATGTTTTGGGCAATCTGCTATGAATTGCAACGTTTTCATGGTATTCCCTCTAATTTTTATGTTTTTAGCTCTGGATCACAGAGTAAAACCGACTCGTACGGTAAGAATTATTATATATACAATTGTCTTTAATTGATTAGCTGATTGTCTAACTTCTTTTAGTAAATTGACAAATTTCGACCCAATTAGATATGTACATCTAAAAACGGGTGATTTTGGGCCTTAATGATCAATTAAACATCTAGTTTTATAATCTATAAATAAAAAAGCAGCAACTCAATACATGAATTGCTGCCTTTATCTTTACAAAATTAGATTATTGATCCACTACCTGTAAATCCAAACCAGCAGTGTTTGCTAACTCAGTAAATGTAGGGAAACTTGTTGCGACCGTTTCAGTTCCTTGAATGATAATTTCACCCGAAGTACGTAAGCCCGCAATACTAAAACTCATTGCAATACGATGATCATGATGCGATTCAATCTCGCCACCCGCGAAAATTGCAGACCAGTCACCAGATTTACCTTTACCTTCGATAATGATTCCATCTTCAGTTGGTGTGCAGTCTATACCCATGATTTTCAGGCCATCTGCCATCACTTGAATACGATCTGACTCTTTAACTCGAAGTTCAGCAGCCCCTGTTAAAACAGTCCGACCTTCAGCACAAGCTGCTGCGATAAACAATGCTGGAAATTCATCAATTGCTAATGGTACTTGATCTTCTGGCATATGAATGCCTTTTAAAGTTCTTGAACCTTTAATATGAATATCTGCAATCGGTTCGCCGCCAGCGATACGCTCATTTTCAACAGTTAGGTCAGCACCCATTTGTTTTAGGATTTCAATGACACCTGTACGCGTTGGGTTAATTCCAACGGCTTCCAGCACCACATCGGCACCGTCAGTAATTGCAGCACCCACCATAAAGAATGCAGCCGAGGAAATATCAGAAGGTACTTGAATATCTGTGCCAACCAACTTACCGCCACCAACGAGAGAAATTTTATTTCCCTCAGTTTTTACATCATAACCAAAGGCACGCAACATGCGTTCAGTGTGGTCACGGGTTGGTTCAGGTTCAGTAACGGAAGTCTCACCTTCCGCCCATAAACCTGCCAGTAAAATTCCTGATTTCACCTGAGCAGAAGCCATAGGTAAATCGTACTGAATACCCTTTAATGCTTGGCTACCTGTGATACTCACTGGTGGTGTGCCTTTCTCACCCGTCGTTTGAATTTGCGCACCCATTTCGCGTAAAGGCTTCGCAATACGCTCCATAGGACGTTTAGACAATGACGCATCACCCGTCATCACAGAATCAAACTTTTGCGCTGACAACATCCCCGAGAGCAAACGCATACTCGTACCTGAGTTGCCCATATACAAGGCACTTGCAGGTGCTTTTAAGCCTTGCATCCCCACACCATGAATCGTGACTTCACCATTTTTAGGCCCTTCAATGCTTACCCCCATGTCACGGAAAGCTTGAAGTGTAGCGAGTGCATCTTCACCTTCTAAGAAACCAGTAACGTGTGTTGTGCCTTCAGCAATCGCACCAAACATGATCGAGCGATGTGACACAGATTTGTCACCTGGCACGGTGAATTTACCTGTAAATGTTTTCTTTCCTGGCAAAATGGTAAATTGCTGTGTCACCTTGTTTTTCTCCATCAAAGGTTTTTTGGCTAACATATGGTTAAAATGCTGACGTGCTGCTTGAGCATGACCCAACAAGCCCATCAATGCATGAGAATCTTCTTGTTCGATCAGTTTCTTTAAAACAAGCAACTGTTGTTCAAAACCATTTACGGCTTCTAAAATTGCAGTTTTATTGGCAAAGAAAATATCGTGCCACATCTGCGGATCGCTTGCTGCAATACGGGAGAAGTCTCTAAAACCTCCAGCAGCATAACGGAAAATATCTAAATTATCTTCACGATTTGCAAGCTGCTCAACAAGATTAAATGCCATGAGATGTGGTAAGTGGCTCGTATGAGCAAGCACTTCATCATGCTTTTTCACATCCATACAAATGACTTCTGCTTTTGCCGCAGACCAAAGTTGAATCAACTTCTCAACTGCCCAACCCGCACTGGTCGGCAACGGTGTCAAAATCACCTTATGATTGGCAAATAAATCAACTTTACCCGCATGAACACCAGTATGCTCAGCACCAGCAATTGGATGACCTGGAACGAATCCAACGGGTAAATCTTCACCAAATACTGCTTTTGCAGCATCTACAACATTACCTTTAGTACTACCCACATCAGTAATAATGGCATGATCAACTAAATAGGGCTTGATCTGTTCAAGCACTTTCTGTGTTGCACGAACTGGTAATGCTAAAACAATTAAATCTGCACCTTGGACTGCTTCTTCAGGTGTTGCGTAACCATTTTGAATGAGACCTAATGCTTTGGCATCTTCTAAGGTTTTTTTTGAACGTGTTGAAGCAACAATTTCAGATGCTAATTTTTCTGCCACGATCACACGAGCGAGACTAGAACCAATCAGCCCAAGCCCAATAAATGCAACTTTTTTAAACAATGGTTCAGACATAAAAGAGATTTGCCCAATAAGACGACTTTGGGATAGCTAGATGAATAGCTCATCTAGCTATGTGATAAAAATTGATTACAAAACTGCGATTGGATAAGAACCGAGTACACGAAGTTCTTTCACCATTGGACGAATTTCATCTAAGGCAGCAGCAACATTTGCTTGATCAATATGACCTTCAAGATCAATAAAGAACACATAAGCCCATTTTTCAGGTAAAGCAGGACGTGTTTCAATACTGGTCAAGCTAATCTGATGTTTCGCAAATGGTGCAAGAATTTCCAATAAAGCGCCTGCACGATCATGTGCAGAAATGAGCAATGACGTTTTATCATTACCACTTTGCGGGATTTTCTCTCGACCAATCACAAGGAAACGAGTAGTATTTTCGGGATTATCTTCAATATTGCTATGTAAAATCTCAAGGTTGTACATGCTTGCTGCAATATCAGATGCAATTGCAGCTGAATGCCATTCGTTACGAATACGACGAGCAGCTTCCGCATTTGAGTTTAAAGCAACACGCTCAACACCGGGATAATTCGCATCTAACCATTTACGGCACTGCGCTAATGTTTGTTGATGCGCATATATCTGCTTAATACTATCTTTTCGTGTATTTTCAGAAATTAAAAATTGATGATGTATTCGTAATTCCACTTCACCAATGACATTTAAAGTTGATGCTTTAAAACAATCAAGGGTATGGTTCACAATTCCTTCGGAAGAATTCTCTACAGGTACAACACCATAATGTGCTCCACCTGCTTCAACTTCACGGAATACTTCATCAATCGTTGGCAATGGACGAACGACTGCATCTTTACCGAAATGTTTTAATACAGCTGAATGTGTATAAGTCCCTTCAGGCCCTAAGAAAGCAATACTTTGCGGTGCTTCAAGCGCTAAACAAGCAGACATAATCTCACGGAATAAGCGAGCCATTGTCGCATCAGAAAGTGGCCCCTGATTGCGCTCCATCACTTTACGAAGGACTTGTGCCTCACGCTCAGGACGATAAAACAATGGATTATCTTCAGCTGCAAACTTTGCCTTCGCTACAGCTTCAGCTAAAGAAGCACGACGGTTAAGTAATTCTTGGATTTGTTGATCAACACTATCAATATCGTCGCGAATTTGTTCTAAATTAAGTGAAGTCGATGTGTTTTGTCCATCGTTTACCATTGAATGCAGCCTCAGCAAAATCATCTATAAGAATGGATTACAATTCATCGTTGAATTGTTTATTCGGCTTAGTATAGCAATACTTTCATGCATTAAACACGATGAGTTTTAACTCTTTTTTATAAACACTCTTTATTGATAATGATTTTCATTATATATTAAATTCTTTTAAATTTTATTGTTGTGAACTTAGTCATGTTCAAACTTTTTAGTATTTTGTCTTTCGCTATCATTACAAGCATTCATTCGGCATCTGCCCAAGCAACTTCCGTGAATGAAAAAATAAATGATTCATTCACAAAGACTGAAAATAAACAAAGCTTTGTATTGAAGTCTAAATACACTTCACATGAATATTTAATCCAAGTTGCTGTTCCTACAACGGACACGCCAAAAGATGGCTTTCCAGTACTCTATCTACTGGACGGAAATGCTGCATTTGATAGTGCCACTAACATAGCAAAATCCGTTGGTGCTGGTGCTAATAAATTAGGTTTAAGTCCTGTCGCTGTAATCGCGATTGGTTATCCTAATCAAAGTACATTTGATGTTCAAAAACGCGCTTTAGACTATACCCCGAAAGCTTCTGCAAAATTTCAATCTGAAGCCAAATACAAATACGGAGGAGCAGATCAATTTTTTCAATTTATTGAAAAAGAGCTCAAACCTGAAATCGAGTCACGAATCAACGTAAATACAAAACAACAAAGCCTATTTGGACACTCATTTGGTGGGTTATTTGTACTTCATGCGATATTTACTCAGCCACAAAGCTTTCAACGATACATCGCTACAAGCCCTTCGCTATGGTTTGATGACTATATGCTTTTAGAAAAGCAAAATGATTGGTTGAATAAAAGAGATAAAACTAAACCAATGATGTTAATGACTACTGTTGGAACACATGAACATCGCAAAAATGCAACTCCTGATCTTCAAGCACAGCAAAAGCAGAGTCACTTTTATCAAAACTTCAAAAAACAACAAACACAACAGTTTTTATACTGGGACTTCCGACACCCTGCTGAACAACATTTAACAAACATGTATGCAAGCTTACCAAAAGCAATCATGCTTGCTGGTTGTCAGCCAGAAAGTTGTACGAATTTGTTTGATGAACCGGTACAAGAAAACAATGAGTAAAATTTTTCGGCTTTAGTTGACTAAGTTTAGTGAATATCGATTTAACTGCGTGTAGTGGTTGCCTAATGCGGGTTGTAATTGTAGCGATAACTCAACTTACTTCATTACCTATGCAACAGAATGACCAATTGATCCAACGGCCAATTACACACTAAAAATGATAAAAACATTGAGTGTTTAAATGCTTTTAACAAAACATTTAAATCCAAATTTTCATTCTTGCTGAATTGGTTATAATCAAATTTTAAAAGACCAAATAGTAAAAATGAAAATAATAATCTCATTTCCAATGATTGTACTAAGTAGTTTAGGTTTAACAGGCTGTATTGGCTGCTATAACCCAAACGGCTGTGGCCGGGATGCTTCCCCTTATTTTTATACAACCACAACAACCCACGTTCGACATTTAATCGTTCCCTCACAAAGTAAACTCACCTATAAACTGATGGATTCAAAACAAATAGATCAACAATACAAAGCATTAGATGAGAGAAATTTGACTGAAATAGAACTTGCACCAAATACAGCAATGATCTGGGGAGGAATGCCAGTCACAACTTTTTTACAGTTCTTCAATTCCGAGTTTAAAGGCTTTACTGCTTACCGTGTCGTAGACGCTGCCCCAGCGATAAACAATAAGTTTGCTCAGTTATGGAAAAGTTGCGATGATCGCTTAGATGTTCTTTTAAAAGATCCAAACGATTGGTCTTTTAATCCCAAGAACATGGAAATCACGGGTTGTGGTGTTAATATTCAAAAGAGAAGTCAATACAATGATCATTGGCCAAATCAAGATAAGGCTGATGCTTTTCTAATTAAAATAAATCAAGCACTGCAAAAACAACCTAAGCAGCAGAATTATCCTATCGTTATTCTTTCATCAAAATAATCAAAACCAGCCTGCTCTTTTGAACAGGCTGATCTAAGTTAACTAGGCTTTACCAATCAATCCACGAGCTACGATCTCTTTCATGATTTCATTTGTTCCACCGTAAATACGTTGGATACGTGCATCAATGAAGAAACGTGAAATTGGATATTCGGTCATATAACCATAACCACCAAATAACTGTAGTAAATTATCCGCTACTTTCATTTGCATATCAGTACTAAAGCTCTTTAATGCAGCCGCTGTTTCCACATCTAATTTACCTTCCATGTAGAGCTCTACATTTTGGTTATAAAATGCAGCAGTTGCCAATTCATCAATTTTTGCTTGAGCTAAAACAAACCGCGTATTTTGGAATTGCGCAATTGCTTGACCAAACGCTTGGCGTTCTTTGACATAAGCCGTCGCTAAATCAATTGCACCACGAATTGCACCAAGTGCTGTAGAAGCAATTGCAGTACGCTCACGCGGTAATTCTTGCATTAAATAAGCAAAACCAGATCCAGCATTCCCAAGCAATTGATCTTTGGGTACTTTGACGTTATCGAAGAATAATTCAGATGTATCTTGTGAATGCAAACCGATCTTGTCTAAGTTTGTTCCCTTTTTAAAGCCTTCAAGATGTGTGTCTACGAGCATCAAAGACACACCTTTAGCACGCGCTTGCGGGTCTGTTTTCACTGCAAGAACAACTAAATCAGCATGTTGACCATTTGAAATAAAAGTTTTTGAGCCATTAAGAATATAATGATCATCTTGCAAAATTGCACTAGTACGCATTGCTTGTAAGTCAGACCCAGCACCTGGTTCCGTCATCCCAATCGCACCAACGACTTCACCTGAAACCATTTTTGGCAACCAATGCTTTTTCTGTTCTTCTGTAGCAATGTGTTGAATATATGGCGCAGCAATTTCAGAATGACATGAAATAGCTGTTGATAATGCGCAATAGCCTGCACGTGCAGACTCTTCAACTAACATCAATGAATAATGGGTAGGAACACCATAGCCACCGTACTCTTCTGGTACATCTACACACAGAAATCCATTTTCACCTAACAATGTCCAAACTGAACGCGGCATAATGCCTTCGCGTTCCCACTGCTCATAATGAGGAGCAATATTTTCACTCATAAAGCGTTTAAAATTATCACGGAAGAGTTCCAAATCTGCATCGTAAGCTAACATCATTATTTCCTTTCGCTTTCTTTGTTTTAAAAATAAGTTCGCCGTCATGCTAATAACTTTTTTTCGAGATGTCATGTCCCGTTTGCATCAAATCACTAGACTCATTCGGTCAATAATTTTGTTTGCAATACGCTTTTCATAACGACAATTGTTTACTGATTAAACAGCTTCTTTCATTTTTTACGCTAAATACATCACTTTTATGTCATATTGGTTTTAATTCTTAGCCATCGCTTTAAATACGATCATGAACACGAAACGAAATATTTATAAAACCGAAGAACATCCTTTTGCGCAATATGTTCGTATTTTAGGTAAAGGTAAAACTGGCTCTCGTTCACTTAGCTACGAAGAAGCTTATCAAGCTTTTAGCATGATCCTTAAAAATGAAGTACTTGATGTTCAACTCGGCGCTTTTCTCATGCTACTTCGCGTAAAAGAAGAATCTGTAGATGAACTTGCAGGTTTTGTTCAAGCGACTCGTCATCAACTCTCATTTAAACCTCTCGAAGTTGACCTCGATTGGTCCTCTTATGCGGGTAAGCGTAAACATTATCCGTGGTTTTTATTAGCCGCACTGACTCTCTCTCATCATGGTTACAAAATTGTGATGCACGGTGCATCAGGTCACACTATCAACCGCGTTTATACTGAACAAGTTTTAGAGTACTTGGGCTATACGATTTGTCAAAGTGAACATGATGTACAAAATCAGCTTGCTCAACACAATTTTGCATTTTTACCACTTGAAGTCATTTCACCAATTCTCAGTGAATTGATTTCACTACGTAATGTGATGGGGCTTCGTTCTCCAATTCATACGCTTGCTCGATTGATTAATCCTTTTGATGCTAAAGCGACCTTACAAGCAATTTTCCACCCTGCTTATCGTACTTCACATCAACAAACGGCTTTCCGTTTAGGTTATCAAAACAGTGCTGTCATTAAAGGTGAAGGTGGTGAGTTTGAACGTAATCCTGATGCCAAAACGTTAATTTGTGGAATTAAAAGCGGCGAATTATATGAGCACGAATTGCCAAAATTAACACCAGACCGCAGCCCTATTGAAGAAGAACTAGACCTTGCTGTATTTAAAGCAGTTTGGATTGGCGAACAGTCTCATGAATATGGCGAATTGGCAGTCATCGAAACCATGGGAATCGCGTTGTATACCATGGGTGCTGTAAATAGTTATGATGAAGCGATGGAAATGGCGAAAGAGTTATGGAATAGTCGTTCCTAATAAAAAGCAATCCAAAATGATTTATATGCACTAGCTCAAACCTGATCCGACGGGTACCCATTTTTTAGTGTTCCTGTCAGGTTGAGTTTGAGCTAGCACACTTTAAATTAACTATATCTATTATTTCACATAATTCCAAACTTGAGGATCTTGATAGTTTTCATCTATTTTATATCCCTTCTGTTTCGCTTCTTGTTCTGCTTTAGTTCGTGATTGCTTATCTTCGATAAGAGAACTTTGAAATGCTTGTTCAAGCTCGTTAGCTGTCATTTCATCTGAATCTGAAATACTATTAAGCTCATCGTATCGAATTGTTTGAAAACTATAGCGCAACATATATTGTTCTTGATTCGATTCACTTATAGATGTTTGTTGTAATGTAATATCTAAAAGTATGTCATTAGCATAGACTCTATAGCCAATTGATTTTGCAGGAACATGACTTATTACTTTTTTCCACTCATCAAAAGTGAAAATATAAGCAGGATCTATTACCTCTCCGTTTCCCATTACATATTTTAAGTTATCCTCCTTTGCAATTCGAGGAGAAAAACGATAAAAATAATTTTTCCATCCCGCCTGATTAATACGTTTCATCAAATTAACATAAGCAGCATACGCTTGCTCAGGGGAAACAAATTCTTCTTTAGTTAAACCTGAATTAATATCCAAAATTTGGATTCCATCTTCTGATTTTGAAGAAAGTTGACTACCTAAAACTGAAAACACGTTATCCAATATTAAACTGTTCGCTCCATTTTCAATTTTTATCTTAGCTAAATTCGGTGGTGAAAAATCTAATGAATGGAAGCTCATTCCTGCAGGCTGATGATCTACTTCTTCTTTACTATATTTTGAAAAATCCTGAACACCCTGTGCGCCAAAATGCAAAATATACTCTTGTGGTCTATTCATTTCTGAATTCTCATTTAAATTAGTGGTAGGCTGACAAGCGGATACAAATAAAGTAAAAATTAGAAAGAAAAATAATAATTTAAATTTTTCCATCATTACTATCACTCCCTACTTTAAACTCAGCTTTACTATTCCCCCAACCTGCGATGATCATTAGCTCTTTTTCTAAGAATTTACGACCTTTTTCATTCTGCATAAGACGATGATATTTTTCAGCCGCCTTTTGAATCCATTTCATGCGACTATCATAGTTCTCAACTTTTGTTCCTTCGATTGGCTCACTATACGCACTTTCAGGTAATTGAGATAATTCATTTGCAAGTCGCCCCTTATATTGCCCCTGCCTATTTTTCCTAACCATATCAGAATCATAGTCACTAGATAAAACCAATGTGCTTTCTGGTGTTCCTGTCGTACGTTGAATAATAGCTTGACCTTGTACTTTCCAATCTTTCCATACAACTTCCTGTAAAATATTTGACTGTTCTTGCACAGCAATAGTCAAAAGATGTAAAAAAAGATCTTTTGCAGAGGTTTTAAATTTTTTTTGTTCTGCAAGACTTTGTTTGAAAACTTGCTCAATAGCCGGTAATTTAGCAAATCCAATCATTATCTCATTTGTGCACTGTAAGTTGCTAATAACAGGGAGACAATTTGACCAAGGTAAATTCATAACCTCCTTTTTAATATGCCTATAATTAGAAACATTTCTCTGAACTTTACATTGATTAAATGAGAAGGATGAAGCACTCCATCCGTAATGCCATGGAGCTATATCCATAAATAGCCATAAGTTACCTTTAGCAAATGAATGTACTGGATCACGTACAAAACCTAAAGGTATCCACTTATATCCATTTCTTGTTAATCCATGTTTAAAAACAGCAGCTACTGTTTTAGATGCAAAAGCCCCTAGACCCATCCAATAGTAGCGCCCTTTTAACTGTTTATTTCCCGAAATCTCTTGCTCTAAATATATTTTTGCATATACAGAGGCTATACGACGTGCTCGGGCTTCATAGCCTGGTTCTAACTTATAAGTATTGGTCTTTTGATCCTGTAAGTTTGACAAACGCATAATGGCTTGCTGTTGATAAATCTCCCAAAAAGTAGAACAGTCACACTGTACTTCTTTACAACTATTCTCAGTCGTATTGGTATTGCTTTGCCACTCTAAACTTCCAGTCATTTTTACTCCTGATCTCCATTAATGTCAGGGTCAACTTGTAAATTGATCCAATTCAACTCCAGCTTAAGCTCTTTTTCTTGTGGTGAATGGATACGCTTAGTCCATCCTTTCTTATTGGTCTGTGCCATAAAAGTTTCATCACCAGAACTAACTTTATAATCCATTTCTTTAAAAGGCTCCCCCGAAGGAAGTGTTAATACAAACTGTTCATTAAATAACTCTAAGGCTGGTAACCCTTTAATATTTACACCTAATGCCTGACCTGTTTTAAACAAATGCTGCCCTGCCTTCACCTCAAACTTTCCACCTGTGGTCGGGAAAATACCTGAACCATCCAACTTGATCTGAGAACCACCCGCGGTAATCACGATCTCTTTCGGACTGGTGATCTCAATGCGGTCTTCGGTCGAAATAATCTGAATCCCTTGCTTAGCAAGCAAATCCATT
>NZ_DJLC01000178.1:0-3374 GCF_002434875.1 Acinetobacter sp. UBA6526
AAAAGTGTCAACACACCCTAGTTAATCCTTCTTTATTACAAGGTAAAAATAGGGATCTGAATATTTTGGTATATGTAAATGAGAAAGGGGAAGTAGTCGCATCAAAAATTAAGAAAAGTAGTGGTATTGTTGAGTTAGATGCTTTGGTGGTGGCTGAAATCAAGAAATCTAGTCTTTATCCGTATCAGTTTAATGGTAAATATTATCCTGTTAGAGTCGAGCAACCCTTCGAATTTTATATTAATGATAATCAGGTGGATGATCCAGCTTTAACAGAAAGTGATAGAAGTAAATCAATAGAAGAGAAAGTTCATAAAGAAATAATGAGTTTATGGGAAGTCCCTACTGGTAGTGCAAATTTAAGTAATATAGTGAAATTTAATATATCAAGAAATAATGCAATTGATTCTATACAGGTTCTTCAGAGTAGTGGGAATAGAATTTTTGATCTATCTACGAGACAAGCAGTTCGTCATTCAACAATTGTAAGTAGTTTAACGAATGCTGAGAAGAATGATTTCTTTGGTGGGTTAGAGTCAAGGGTGGTAACAATAGTATTTCGATCAAACTAAATATTAATTTGTACGTATAAAAAAAACCCCAATCAATGATCAGGGCTTTTTAGAATCTTGGCTCTCCCACCTGGGCTCGAACCAGGGACCTGCGGATTAACAGTCCGTCGCTCTACCGACTGAGCTATGGGAGAATACTAGATTGGCTCTCCAACCTGGGCTCGAACCAGGGACCTGCGGATTAACAGTCCGTCGCTCTACCGACTGAGCTATTGGAGAATCTGATGCGCATTTTAGGCATGAAAACCTATGTCGTCAACAAGAATAGTAAAGAAAATGAATTGTTTGCTTGATAAATATTCTTTTGAAGCTGTATGCATAAAAAAACTGCCCGAAGTGGGCAGTTTTTATTCAAGAAATAATAATTATTTCTCAACACCTGCTGGTTGACCTGCAAGTTTTGCATTTGCATAGTCCCAGTTCACTAAGCTTTCTAAGAAAGTAGCAATGTATTTTGGACGTAAGTTACGGAAGTCGATGTAGTAAGCATGTTCCCAAACGTCGATTGTTAATACTGCAACTTGACCATGAGCAAGTGGAGTATCTGCGTTTGCAGTTTTAGTAATTGATAATTTACCATTTACTTCGTCAGCAACTAACCAAGCCCAACCTGAACCAAATTGAGTTGTTGCAGCAGCAGTAAATTCTTCAGCAAATTTTTCGTAGCTACCAAAAGCTTCATCGATTTTAGCTGCAATCGCGCCAGTAGGCTTTCCACCACCATTTGGTTTCATGCTGTTCCAATAGAATGTGTGGTTCCATACTTGAGCAGCATTGTTAAAGATACCTGCTTTAGATGCATCACCAGCAGAAGCTTTGATGATTTCTTCTAAAGATTTACCTTCAAGGTCAGTACCTTTGATTAGGTTGTTTAAGTTAACAACGTAAGTATTGTGATGTTTGTCGTGATGGTATTCTAAAGTTTCGCGAGTAATGTGCGGAGCTAAATCATCATAGCCATATGGAAGTGCAGGTAAAGTAATGGTTGTCATGTTTCAATCCTTGCATTTGCTGGGTTTTACATTAAGTGGCTCTATTGTAAATGATTCTAAAGACAATAGGACAGTCTTTTAAAGAACTATACACAATAAAGACTTAATTTAAATATATAACCCGAATGGAAAAAAGATTTAACAAAATCGGATTCTTCAATTCTATTAAATCGGATTATTGAGTTCAAAATAGACGGCTTCAATCATGAATTGATTAGCAAGAGCATCGGCTAAACGCTGTACGCCGTAACGTTCAGTTGCATGGTGACCACATGCAAAATAGTGTACACCAAGTTCTTTTGCTTCATAAAAAGTACGTTCACTCACTTCACCTGAAATATAAGCATCACAGTTTTCTGAAGCAGCTTTGGCTATAAAGTCTTGCGCACCGCCAGTGCAAAAACCAACTTTTTGAATTAATGTCTTGTTACAAGGTAAATGAATGATGCCAAAATCAAAGATGTTTTGTAACTTTGCTTTAAACTGTTCTGGGCTGAGCGGTTGATCTAGATAAGCAATATTACCGATTGGGTGCTTTTCTGATGGGTCTAACGCTTCTAGGTTTTGTAAGCCAATTAAATCAGCAATTGCTACATTATTGCCTAAACTTGGATGTGCATCTAAAGGAAGGTGGTAGGCAATCAAAGAAATGTTATTTTGAATGAGTTTCTTAATACGGTTTCCACGCATACCTGTGATTGGGTAAGCTTCACCTTTCCAAAAATAACCATGATGAACGAGCAGCGCATCTGCTTTTTCGGCAATCGCCGCATCAATTGCATCTTCAGATGCGGTGACTGCACAAACAATCTTGTTTACTTCAGCTTTACCTTCGATTTGTAAGCCATTTGGTGCGTAATCTTTAAATTCGTTTGCTTTTAAAGTTTGATTACACCATTGCACAATGTCATGCAAATTTGCCATGCGATTCCTCAAATGTTCAACATTTTATGGGAGTAAATAAAACACATTTTTAAATGTAACTAAAGCTAGACAAAACTTTTTTAACTTTTGCATTGATTTTAAGCTATTTACTTTACAATGATGGAAATTTCCAGTTCTTCAATATATTACTGATTTATAACTTACATTTGCCAAGAGGATAATAGACGTGCGCCGTGCATTTACATGGTTACCTTGGGTATTACTCATTCTGGTTGTATTTAGTTTTCTAGCTTGGCAGAAATCACATCAACCAAAACCAACTGTGGCTTCTGATGGTGTAAAAATGCCTGCTGAAAAGGTAGAACCATTGGTTGATACAACTCGAACTGGTGGGGTAGTCTCATATAACGCTGCTGTTAAAGTTGCTGCTCCAGCTGTCGTGAATATATTTACCACTCAAAAAGTGAAACAGATGAATCATCCATTATTGAATGATCCTGTATTTCGCGAGTTCTTTGGCAATCAAATGCCTCAACAGCAGCAAAATGAAAATAGTTTAGGTTCGGGTGTTATTGTTCGTGCCGATGGTTATATTTTAACGAATAATCATGTGATTGCTCAGGCTGAACACATTGTGGTGGCATTGCAAGATGGTCGTCGTGCTGAAGCTAAAGTGATTGGCACTGATCCCGATACAGACTTGGCTGTGATCAAAATTGAATTAGATAACCTACCTGTTCTGCCATTTAAGTTGAGTGGTAATGAAGTGGGTGATGTCGTTCTTGCAATTGGTAATCCATTTGGCGTAGGACAAACTGTAACTCAAGGGATTATTTCAGCAACTGGTCGTTCGGATTTGGGTATTAATACCTATGAAGACTTTATTCAAACCGATGCAGCCATTAATCCAGGAAACTCTGGTGGT
>NZ_DJLC01000146.1:0-1295 GCF_002434875.1 Acinetobacter sp. UBA6526
GTTGGGGGTTCGAGTCCCTCCTGGCCTGCCACTTTTTTTTTATAAAAAAGCTTAATTCTGGCTGAGTTGTCATATAATAAGTCGCGAATTCTACGACGAGTAAAAAAATGTCGAATGATAAATCGCGTGACGCATTAAGCGACGCGCCAATCCCTCAAAGAAATAATGCTGCGGAAGTTGTAAGTTCAGGTTCTCCACTTGATGCTGTTTTGTGGTTGATTGCTATAGCTTTATTCATCGGTTCAGCATTGGTAAATCAGCATTTACCAGCCTATTGGGCGCCTGCAAATGATATTTGGGTGCGCATTGGGGTAATTTTGGCTTGTATCGTCGTCGCTTTAGGTTTATTATACGCCACCCATCAAGGTAAAGGCTTTGTGCGCTTGTTGCAAGATGCACGAATTGAACTGCGTCGAGTGACTTGGCCTACAAAACAAGAGACGATCACGACATCGTGGCAGGTTCTTTTGGTTGTGGTTGTAGCATCATTAGTGTTGTGGTGCTTCGATTACGGGTTAGGTTGGTTTATTAAGTTAATTATCGGGTAAGAGCGCCATGAAACGTTGGTATATTATTCATGCCTATTCAGGTTTTGAAAAACAAGTGATGCGTTCACTTAATGAACGAATTCAACGTAGCACGGTAGCTGATAGCTTTGGTGAAGTCCTTGTTCCTACTGAAGAAGTAGTAGAAATGAAGGATGGGAAGAAGCGCAAATCTGAACGTAAATTCTTTCCGGGCTATGTATTAGTCGAAATGGAAATGAATGATGATACTTGGCACATTGTAAAAGAATGTCCAAAGGTTCTAGGTTTTATTGGTGGAACACCAGAGAAGCCAGCACCTATTTCACAGCGTGAAGCAGATGCGATTCTTGCTCGTGTACGTAATACTGGTGAAGCACCTCGTCCTAAGACGATGTTTGAGCCAGGTGAAGAATTGCTCGTTATTGATGGTCCGTTCACAGACTTTAAAGGGGTTGTGGAGGAAGTGCAATACGATAAGTCACGTTTAACGTTGACGATTAATGTATTTAATCGACCAACTCAAGTTGAACTCGAATTTCGTCAAGTCGAAAAAACGATTTAATTTGAATTGGTTGAAAAGCGCCCGATTTGATCGGGCATTGTTGTTCTAACACTTCGGTGTTGTTTAATTTTTTGGGGAGCCTAGCGGCGTCTGTACCCAGAGGAAATTTTCAATGGCTAAGAAGATTGACGGCTATATCAAGCTGCAAGTTCCAGCTGGTAAAGCAAATCCATCTCCACCAATTGGTCCTGCTTTAGGTCAACGTG
>NZ_DJLC01000146.1:1614-55171 GCF_002434875.1 Acinetobacter sp. UBA6526
GCTTTAGGTCAACGTGGTGTAAACATCATGGCTTTCTGTAAAGAATTCAATGCTGCTACACAAAAACTTGAAGTTGGTTTGCCAATTCCTGTCGTGATCACTGTGTACAACGATAAGTCGTTCACTTTCATCATGAAAACTCCACCTGCATCTATTCTTCTTAAGAAAGCTGCTGGTATTCAAAAGGGTTCTTCTGTACCTAACAAAACTAAAGTTGGTAAGTTGACTCGTGCTCAATTAGAAGAAATTGCGACTACTAAAGAACCAGACTTAACTGGTGCTGATTTAGACGCTCGTGTTCGTACCATCGCTGGTTCTGCACGTTCTATGGGCTTGGAAGTGGAGCTATAAGACATGGCAAAGTTAACTAAACGTCAAAAAGCCATCGCTGCTGCTGTAGAAGCAAACAAAGTTTATACTTTGGAAGAAGCAGTACAAGTTCTTAACAGCCTTCCAGCTGCGAAGTTCAAAGAATCTTTAGACATCTCTGTAAACCTTGGTGTAGATCCACGTAAATCTGACCAAGTTGTTCGTGGTGCGACTACTTTACCTGCTGGTACTGGTAAAACTGTACGTGTTGCAGTATTTGCTCAAGGTGCTGCTGCTGAAGCTGCAAAAGAAGCTGGTGCTGACATCGTTGGTTTTGATGACCTTGCTGAAAGCATTCAAGGTGGAAATCTTGATTTCGACGTAGTAATTGCTGCTCCTGATGCAATGCGCGTTGTTGGTAAGTTAGGTACGATTCTTGGTCCACGTGGCTTAATGCCAAACCCTAAAGTGGGTACAGTAACTCCTGACGTTGCTGGTGCGGTTAAGAATGCTAAATCTGGTCAAGCACGTTACCGTGTAGACAAAGCGGGTATCATCCACGCTGCGATTGGCCAATTAGGCTTCAGCGAAGATGCTGTTCGTCAAAACGTTGAAACTTTAATTGCAGATTTAAAACGTTTAAAACCTGCAACATCTAAAGGTGTATACGTTAAAAAGATCACTTTGAGCTCAACTATGGGTCCTGGTCTTGCAATTGACGTAAACAACGTTTCTAAGTAATTAGAAAGAATTTTAAAGCCTCAGATTCTTTTATAAGAATCTGAGCAAACTTTGAATTGATAAATGAATATTTATCAGCGTCAAAGACCTCAGGCGAGAGATATTTTCGAATATTTTTCTTAATAAACCAGTCTGAGTAGACGTGGTGGTGTGATTTGTTCCTCCTCCACGTGTAGGTCGAAAGGCTTACGAATTGGGAGTGTACTCATATTTGAGTGCATAAATCACCGTTAGGAGGTTTTACAATGGCTCTTCTTATCGAAGACAAAAAACAGATCGTTGCAGAAGTAAACGAAGTTGCTTCTAAAGCGTTCTCTGCCGTTGTTGCTGACTACCAAGGCTTAACTGTAGAGCAATTAACAACACTTCGTGTTGAAGCTCGTAAGTTAGGTGTTACTACACGTATCGTGCGTAACACTTTGGCTAAGCGTTCATTCGAAGGTACTCAATTCGATATCTTGAATGACGACCTTGTTGGTCCAACAATTCTCGGTTTCTCTACTTCTGAAGACGACATGGGTGCAGCTGCACGCTTGTTCGAAGAATTTGCGAAAACTAACAAAGCATTTTAACTTAAAGCTGCTGCATTTGATGGCAAACTTTATAAAGGTGCAGAAGTTAGCGTTATTGCAAACCTTCCGAACCAAGAGAAAGCGCTTACTATGCTTGCCTCTGTTCTTCAAGCTCCTATTTCGAAATTGGGTCGCCTTATTACAGCACTCAAAGAGAAAAACGAGTCAGAAGCGGCTTAATCCTATTTTCACACCATTCAATATCCATTTGGAGTTATTCTCATGGCTTTAACTAACGAAGAAATCTTAAACGCAGTTGCTGAAAAAACAGTTCTTGAACTTGTTGAATTAATTTCTGCTTTCGAAGAAAAATTTAACGTATCTGCTGCTGCTGTAGCTGTTGCTGCTGCTCCAGGTGCTGGCGCTGCTGCTGCTGAAGAACAAACTGAATTCAACGTTGAGTTGACTTCTTTCGGTGCTAACAAAGTTGCTGTAATTAAAGCAGTTCGTGAAGCTACTGGTCTTGGTCTTAAAGAAGCTAAAGATATGGTTGAAGGCGCTCCAGCTGTTCTTAAAGAAGGCGTTTCTAAAGAAGAAGGCGAAGAACTTAAGAAGAAGCTTGAAGAAGCTGGTGCTACAGTTACACTTAAGTAATTCTGTAGGGAGTCGGTTTTTTGATAATCGGCTCCAAAAAATGGCTGATGGCTCTTGGGTCATCAGCCTTTTTGCGTTACAATAATCGGCTCGTTTTTTGTTAGTTTTGCTTGTAATACGTGCGTAATTAGAATAAACGACTGAATATCAAACGCTTACCAATATTTTTTTGCTTATAAAAATATTGTTAAGCGTTTTAATACCACTAAAAATTGCAGCATTTGTAAACAGTGGTGGCCATATCGGCCTGCGTAATTCCTTCCAAACCCGTTCTGCAGGCGGGTTTGGTTTACTTTCCGAGGACTCCAGATGGCATACTCATATACCGAAAAGAAACGGATCCGTAAGAATTTTGGTAAATTGCCCCAAGTAATGGATGCACCGTACTTGCTTTCGATTCAAGTCGATTCGTATCGTACATTCTTGCAAGACGGTAAAACTCCAAAAAATCGCGAAGATATCGGTCTCCAAGCCGCATTTCGTTCAGTTTTTCCTATTGAAAGTTATTCTGGCAATGCTGCTTTAGAATTTGTTGAGTATAGTCTTGGTAAGCCTGAGTTTGACGTACGTGAATGTATTTTACGTGGTTCAACTTATGCAGCACCAATGCGCGTAAAAATTCGTTTGATCATCAAAGATCGTGAAACGAAATCAATTAAAGACGTTCGTGAACAAGAAGTTTACATGGGTGAAATGCCACTCATGACCGATAACGGTACATTCGTTATCAACGGTACAGAGCGTGTAATCGTATCTCAATTACACCGTTCACCAGGCGTATTCTTTGACCATGACAAAGGTAAAACTCACTCAAGCGGTAAAGTGTTGTATTCAGCACGTATTATTCCTTACCGTGGTTCATGGTTAGATTTTGAATTTGATGCTAAAGATTTAGTATTCGTACGTATTGACCGTCGTCGTAAATTGTTGGCGACTGTGATTTTACGTGCCTTAAATTATACAAATGAACAAATCTTGAATTTGTTCTACGAAAAAGTACCTGTATATCTAGATATGGGTAGCTATCAAATTGACCTCGTTCCAGATCGTTTACGTGGTGAAATGGCGCAATTTGATATCTTGGATAACGATGGTAAAACAATCGTTGAACAAGGCAAACGTATTAATGCACGTCATGTACGTCAAATGGAAGCTGCAAACTTGGCGAAGCTTTCTGTACCTGACGAATATTTATATGAGCGTATTACTGCTGAAGACATCACACTTAAAAGTGGTGATGTGATTCCTGCAAATACGGTGCTTAGCCATGAAATCATGGTGAAGATCGCTGAAGGTGGTGTTAAACAGTTTAATATCCTGTTTACAAATGACATCGACCGTGGTCCTTTCGTTGCGGATACATTACGCGCAGATACAACAACAGGTCGTGAAGAAGCACTCGTTGAAATCTATAAAGTAATGCGTCCAGGTGAACCACCGACGAAAGAAGCTGCTGAGAACTTATTCAATAACTTATTCTTCTCTTCTGAGCGTTATGACCTTTCTCCAGTAGGTCGTATGAAGTTCAACCGTCGTTTGGGTCGTCCTTACGAAGTGGGTACTGATCAGAAGTCACGAGAAGTTGAAGGTATTTTATCGCACGAAGATATCATTGATGTACTGCGTACATTGGTTGAAATTCGTAACGGTAAAGGTGAAGTCGACGATATTGACCACTTAGGTAACCGTCGTGTGCGTTCTGTTGGTGAAATGACAGAAAACCAATTCCGTGTTGGTTTAGTTCGTGTTGAACGTGCTGTTAAAGAGCGTTTAAGCCAGGCAGAAACAGATAACTTGTCTCCGCAAGATTTAATCAACGCTAAACCAGTTGCTGCTGCAATCAAAGAATTCTTTGGTTCAAGCCAATTATCTCAGTTCATGGACCAAAACAACCCATTATCTGAGATTACACACAAACGTCGTGTATCTGCGCTTGGTCCTGGTGGTTTGACTCGTGAACGCGCGGGCTTCGAAGTACGTGACGTACATCAAACTCATTATGGTCGTGTTTGTCCTATTGAAACGCCTGAAGGTCCAAACATTGGTTTGATCAACTCGCTTTCTGTATATGCTAAAGCAAACGACTTTGGCTTCTTGGAAACACCGTATCGTAAAGTTGTAGATGGTCGTGTAACAGATGATGTTGAATATTTATCTGCAATTGAAGAAGTGGGTACTGTCATTGCACAGGCCGATTCTGCAGTAGATAAAGATGGTAACTTGACTGAAGAAATGGTCTCTGTACGTCATCAAGGTGAATTCGTACGTATGTCGCCTGAGCGCGTAACACATATGGACGTTTCTGCACAGCAGGTTGTTTCTGTTGCAGCATCATTGATTCCATTCCTTGAACACGATGATGCGAACCGTGCATTAATGGGTTCAAACATGCAACGTCAGGCTGTTCCAACTTTACGTGCTGACAAGCCGCTTGTTGGTACGGGTATGGAAGCAAACGTAGCACGTGATTCTGGTGTGTGTGTAATCGCCGATCGTGGTGGTGCGATTGAATATGTTGATGCATCTCGTATCGTTATTCGTGTAAACGAAGATGAAATGATTGCAGGTGAGGCGGGTGTAGATATCTATAACCTCATCAAATACACACGTTCAAACCAAAATACATGTATTAACCAAAATGTTATCGTGAAATTAGGCGACAAAGTTGCTCGTGGTGACATCTTGGCTGACGGTCCATCGACTGACATGGGTGAACTTGCGCTTGGTCAAAACATGCGTGTCGCGTTCATGACATGGAATGGTTATAACTACGAGGACTCGATCTTATTATCTGAGCGTGTACTTCAAGAAGACCGTTTAACGTCGATTCACATTCAAGAATTGTCATGTGTAGCACGTGATACCAAGTTAGGTGCAGAGGAGATTACTGCTGATATTCCTAACGTAGGTGAAGCTGCACTGTCTAAATTGGATGAGTCAGGTATCGTTTATATCGGTGCTGAAGTGACTGCGGGTGATATCCTTGTAGGTAAGGTAACGCCTAAAGGTGAAACTCAATTAACACCTGAAGAAAAATTACTTCGCGCAATCTTTGGTGAAAAAGCTGCTGACGTAAAAGACTCTTCTTTACGTGTTCCGTCTGGTACTAAAGGTACAGTTATCGACGTTCAAGTCTTCACTCGTGATGGTTTGGAAAAAGACGAACGTGCACAGGCAATTGAAAAAGCTCAGCTTGATGCATACCGTAAAGACTTGAAAGAAGAATACAAGATCTTCGAAGAAGCAGCACGTGAACGTATTGTTCGTTTGTTGAAAGGTCAAGAATCTAACGGTGGTGGTTCGACTAAACGTGGCGATAAACTTTCTGAAGACTTATTGTCTGGTTTAGAGCTTGTTGATTTACTTGAAATCCAGCCAAATGATGAAGCAATTGCTGAGCGTTTAACTCAAATTCAAGTGTTCTTGAAAGAGAAGAGCTACGAGATTGATGAGAAGTTTGCTGAGAAGAAACGTAAACTTTCTACAGGTGATGAATTAACAACTGGCGTATTGAAAGTTGTTAAGGTTTACCTTGCTGTTAAACGTCGTATCCAGCCTGGTGATAAGATGGCGGGTCGTCACGGTAACAAAGGTGTTGTATCAAACATCTTGCCAGTTGAAGACATGCCGCATGATGCAAATGGTGTACCAGTTGATATCGTGTTAAACCCATTGGGTGTACCATCACGTATGAACGTGGGTCAGATTCTTGAGACTCACTTAGGTATGGCGGCGAAAGGTCTTGGTGATAAAATCGAGAAAATGTTGAAAGAACAGCGTACAGTTTTAGAACTACGTGATTTCTTAGACAAGATTTATAACAAGGTTGGTGGCGAGCAAGAAGAGCTGAATAGCTTAACTGACGCAGAAATTTTAGCACTTTCAGGTAACTTACGTGCTGGTGTTCCATTGGCAACACCTGTATTCGATGGTGCTGAAGAAAGTCAAATTAAAGATTTACTTGAATTGGCAGACATTTCGCGTACTGGTCAAACGGTATTGTTTGATGGACGCACAGGTGAGCAGTTTGATCGTCCTGTAACTGTAGGTTACATGTACATGCTCAAATTGAACCACTTGGTTGATGACAAAATGCATGCGCGTTCAACAGGTTCTTACTCACTTGTTACACAGCAGCCGCTTGGTGGTAAAGCACAATTCGGTGGTCAGCGTTTCGGTGAAATGGAAGTATGGGCACTTGAAGCATACGGTGCAGCATATACACTCCAAGAAATGCTTACTGTTAAGTCGGATGACGTCGAAGGTCGTACACGCATCTATAAGAACATTGTAGATGGTAACCATTATATGGATCCGGGTATGCCTGAATCGTTCAACGTATTGACCAAAGAGATCCGTTCTTTAGGTATCAACATTGAACTGAAAAATGGTGACTAATTAGCCATTAATCCCCCCCCCCAGCCCCCTTTATGAAAGGGGGAGTTCTCACTCGAAAGAGTCGGGGCTTCCCTCCTTGGAAAAAGGAGGGATTGAGGGAGGATTATTCAGTTAAAAAACAATATTTGTGACCCAGTCGGGTGAGCGTAGCTTCCCGACACACGGAGAAAAAAATTGAAAGACTTGCTCGATATCATGCGTAAGAAAACGGATTCAGAAGGTCATGCACCCGTTGAATTTGACCGTATCCGTATTGGTCTTGCGTCACCAGAGATGATTAAGTCATGGTCTCACGGTGAAGTTAAAAAGCCTGAAACCATTAACTACCGTACTTTTAAACCTGAACGTGACGGTTTGTTCTGTGCCAAAATCTTTGGTCCAGTAAAAGATTACGAATGCTTGTGTGGTAAATACAAGCGTATGAAATACAAAGGCGTCATTTGTGAAAAATGTGGCGTTGAAGTAACAACAGCAAAAGTTCGTCGTGAACGTATGGGTCACATCGAGCTTGCTTCTCCAGTTGCACACATCTGGTTCTTGAAATCATTACCGAGCCGTATCGGTTTACTTCTTGATATGACTTTACGTGATATCGAGCGCGTATTGTATTTCGAATCTTATGTTGTAACAGATCCTGGTATGACTCCGTTTGAAAAGTATCAACTTTTAACAGACGAAGAATACTACAATGCACTAGAAGAACACGGTGATGAATTCACTGCGAAAATGGGTGCAGAAGCAGTTCAGGATTTGTTAAAAGATATCGATCTTGAAGCAGAAATTTCACGTTTACGTGAAGAAATTCCACAAACAACGTCTGAAACGAAGCTTAAGAAAGCTTCTAAGCGTTTGAAGTTGATGGAAGCTTTCAAAGATTCGAACAATAAGCCTGAATGGATGGTGATGAACGTACTTCCAGTACTTCCACCAGACTTACGTCCGCTTGTACCACTTGAAGGTGGTCGATTCGCGACTTCAGACTTGAACGATTTATATCGCCGTGTGATTAACCGTAACAACCGTTTAAAGCGTCTTCTTGACCTTGCTGCACCAGACATCATCGTACGTAACGAAAAACGTATGTTACAAGAGTCTGTTGATGCATTACTTGATAACGGACGTCGTGGTCGTGCGATTACAGGTTCGAACAAACGTCCATTGAAATCTTTGGCAGATATGATCAAAGGTAAACAAGGTCGTTTCCGTCAAAACTTGCTCGGTAAGCGTGTTGACTATTCAGGTCGTTCGGTAATTACCGTTGGTCCTACTTTACGTCTTCACCAGTGTGGTCTTCCGAAGAAAATGGCACTTGAATTATTCAAGCCATTCATTTTCGCAAAACTACAAGCTTCTGGCCAAGCAACAACCATTAAAGCTGCGAAGAAAATGGTTGAGCGTGAAACACCTGAAGTTTGGGACGTTTTAGCACATGTTATTCGTCAACATCCAGTCATGTTGAACCGTGCGCCAACACTTCACCGTCTAGGTCTTCAAGCATTTGAACCTATCTTGATCGAAGGTAAGGCAATCCGTCTTCACCCACTTGTATGTGCTGCGTTCAACGCCGACTTCGATGGTGACCAAATGGCGGTACACGTTCCATTGACATTGGAGGCACAGTTAGAAGCTCGTGCGTTGATGATGTCAACGAATAACATCTTGTCGCCTGCAAACGGTGAGCCAATTATTGTTCCTTCACAAGACGTTGTCTTAGGTCTTTACTACATCACGCGTGATGCAGTAAATGCCAAAGGTGAAGGCATGGTGTTTGCGGATACTCACGAAGTTAACCGTGCGTTGGCGACTGGTAAAGTTGCAATCCATGCACGCGTAAAAGTACGTGTACACCAAACTGTTATTGATGAAAATGGTAACCGTGAAAAACAAACCATTATTGTTGATACAACACCTGGTCGTTGCTTGTTATGGGAAGTTGTGCCACAAGGTTTGAGCTTCGAATCGATCAACCTTGAGATGACTAAGAAAAACATTTCGAAGTTAATCAACTCTTGCTACCGTAAGCTTGGTTTGAAAGATACTGTTATCTTCGCTGACCAATTGATGTATTTGGGCTTCCGTCAAGCGACTCGCTCAGGTGTTTCTGTTGGTATGGAAGACATGCTTATTCCGCCAACTAAACATGCAATTATCGATAAAGCTGAAACAGAAGTTCGTGAAATCGAACAACAGTTTGAGCAAGGTTTCGTGACTGCGGGTGAGCGTTATAACAAAGTTGTCGATATTTGGGCACGTACAAACGACCAAGTAGCGAAAGCGATGATGGATAACTTGTCTTATACCCTTGTTAAAAACAAACAAGGTGAAGATGAGAAGCAGAAATCGTTCAACTCAATTTATATGATGTCTGACTCGGGTGCCCGTGGTAGTGCGGCGCAGATTCGTCAGCTTGCTGGTATGCGTGGTTTGATGGCGAAACCGGATGGCTCTATCATTGAGACACCGATTAAAGCAAACTTCCGTGAAGGTTTGACCGTACTTCAGTACTTCATCTCGACACACGGTGCGCGTAAAGGTTTGGCCGATACTGCATTGAAGACTGCGAACTCTGGTTACTTGACACGTCGTCTTGTAGACGTAGCACAAGATTTGGTTATTACTGAATCTGATTGTGGTACAGCTGGTGGCTTAGTCATGACGCCATTCATTCAAGGTGGTGACGTTATTGAACCATTACGCGATCGCGTATTAGGTCGTGTAACTGCTGAAGATGTACGTCGTGCATCTGATGATGAAGTGGTTCTTCCACGTGGTACCTTGATTGACGAGAAAATTGCTGCTCAGCTTGAAGAGGCGGGTGTCGATGAAGTTAAAGTGCGCTCTGTAATTGCGTGTGAATCTACCTTCGGTGTATGTGCGCGTTGTTATGGTCGTGACCTTGCACGTGGTCATTTGGTGAATCCAGGTGAATCAGTAGGTGTAATGGCTGCACAATCAATTGGTGAACCAGGTACACAGTTAACGATGCGTACCTTCCACGTTGGTGGTGCTGCGAGCCGAACTTCTGCTGCAAACAGTGTTCAAGTACGTAATAAAGGTACTGTACGTTTCCACAACGTGAAAACTGTACAACATGCCAAAGGTCACCAAGTATCTGTTTCACGTTCAGGTGAAATTGGTATTGCGGATGATTTAGGTCGTGAGCGCGAGCGTTATAAGCTTCCTTACGGTGCAAGCATCTTGTTGAAAGATGGTGAAGCTGTAGAAGCTGGCGGTATTGTAGCGACTTGGGATCCACATACACATCCACTTGTTACCGAAGTTGCTGGTAAAGCACGTTTCAGCCAGATTGCTGATGGTGTAACTGCAACATCTAAGACAGATGATGCAACTGGTATGACAACAGTTGAAATCTTGCCTGTAACAGCACGTCCTGCTTCTGGTAAAGATTTACGTCCAGCAATCGTGTTGGATACAACAGATGGTGGTGAACAGTTCTACTTCTTGCCACAGAACACAATCGTAACTGTCCGTGATGGCGAAACGATTGGCGTGGGTGACGTCATTGGTCGTGTACCACAAGAAACTTCACGTACTCGTGATATTACTGGTGGTCTTCCGCGTGTAGCTGACTTGTTCGAAGCACGTAAGCCGAAAGAGCATGCGATCCTTGCAGAAGTATCAGGTGTTGTAAGCTTCGGTAAAGAGACCAAAGGTAAGAACCGTTTAGTGATTACGCCAGATGATGGTTCTGAGATCTACGAAGAATTGATTCCAAAATGGCGTCAAATCAACGTGTTCGAAGGTGAGCATGTAAACCGTGGTGAGACAATCTCTGATGGTCCACAAAACCCACATGACATCTTACGTTTGAAAGGCGAAGTAGCATTAACTAACTACATCGTGAACGAAGTTCAAGACGTTTACCGTCTCCAAGGTGTAAAAATCAACGATAAGCACATTGAAGTTGTTGTACGTCAAATGTTGCGTAAAGTTGATATCACTGATGGCGGAGATACAAGCTTCATTAAAGGTGAGCAAGTGGATTACATCCGTGTTGTTCAAGAGAACCAAGCTGTCTTGGCTCAGAACAAGTTCCCTGCGAAGTTTGAACGTCAATTGATGGGTATCACGAAAGCATCGCTTTCTACTGACTCGTTTATTTCTGCTGCATCGTTCCAGGAAACAACTCGTGTGTTAACTGAAGCGGCTGTAACAGGTAAAGAAGATGATTTACGTGGCTTGAAAGAAAACGTTGTTGTGGGTCGCTTGATCCCAGCGGGTACAGGCCTTGCATATCACTTAGAGCGTCGTCGTCAAGAAGCAGAAGCTGCTGAATTTGAACTTCACAATGACTTTAGTGAAGTAGACCAAGCATTTAGTCAAGCATTGAACTCAGACCAGTTCTAAGTTCTCGCTGATAAAAAAGGCACCTTTGGGTGCCTTTTTTATTGAAAGCTTAAAATGAATACGTCTTTTACAAAACACTAAACGATTCAGTAAATGTAATAACAGAATGTGATCAAACTCCACATAAAAGAAGATTATGATTTTAATAGAACGTATAGGAGTGAATAGGCTCATGAAAAAAACAATTGGTTTAGTTTCAACTTTGATGTTGTCGGCGGTGATGTTTACAGGTTGCCAAAATATGAGTGCATCTGATCAACGAATTGGTGCAGCGGCTTTAGGTGGTGCTGTAGGCGGTGGTGTAGGTAACCATGTAGGTGATGGTATTGGTGCGGGTGTGGGTGCAGCAGCAGGTGCGGGAGTTGGTTCAAACACACAAGGTGGTAGCCGTAATACTACGACAAGCAGCGCAATTGGTGCAGGTATCGGTTCCGTTGTCGGTAAGGCGCTTTTAGGTGGTGATTCTGGGGCTGCGATCGGTGGTGCGATTGGTGGTGGTGCTGGTGCAGCAATCCAAGAGAAGAAATAATCTTTTCACTTTATAAAATACCCCATTCATAATGTGGGTATTTTATTATGAGCTGGCTCTAGGTTTTTTACGGCGGATATAAAGTATTTTCTCAACCTCAGCAATCCGAGTTCCAGACTCATCCACAATATTCAAGGTATAAGTGCGAAATACAGGTTCATGATTCTCTGCGAGTTGCTTAATTTCATTAATCTCGGCAGCACTCAGTTGAATATCTGCATAGACTGTATTTCGGCCTGGAGAAAGGAAGTTAATCGAGGCACTCTTGTCCCAGACAATATATTTATGACCCAAATGATGCATTAAAATCAGCATATAAAAGGGATCAACCATGGAGTAAAGGCTTCCTCCAAAATGAGTTCCAACAATATTACGATTCTTTCTTGTGAGCGGCATTTGGACGCGAATGTGGTAATCATCTAAATCAATTGTTTCAATCGAAATACCTGCTCCGCGATAAGGCGAGTAGTGATTGAGGATAAATTTTGAAACAATAGGAATGGTTCGAATTTTTCTGAAAAAGTCTTTCATGGTCAATTTTTTTTCTTGCAACTCTATTCATACTCCATAAGTATCATTTTTATTGCACCGCTGGCAATGGCTGTTTTATGAACAGCCGATAGAAAACAAAATGGGAAAAATTATGCAAGCACAAGTCAAAACAGTCACAACGTCAGATCAGCAAACACTGTGTGTAAAAACATGGGGAGATGAGAAAAAAACGCCTTTAGTTTTAGTGCATGGCTATCCAGATAATCAGGAAGTTTGGGAACCAATCATTGAAAAACTAGTCAATGATTATTACGTGGTGACTTATGACGTGCGTGGAGCTGGCTTATCTTCAATTCCTAAGCGTATTAAAGACTATCGTTTGCCACGCTTATCTTTAGACTTACAGGAAGTGGTTGATCAAGTGCTTCCGAATCGTAATTTCCATATGGCAGCCCATGATTGGGGTTCTTTGCAGTCATGGGAATCTGCAACTGAGCCTAAGTTAAAAGGTCGTCTATTGTCTTATACAACGATTTCAGGACCGTGTTTAGATCATGCATCATTGTATTTGCGTGAAAAATTTAAATCAGCTCCAAGCAATGTGCTGAAAATGCTGACCAAATCATGGTATATCGGTGCTTTCCATTTACCTTTGGTTGCTCCAACTGTATGGACATTTTTTAGTCCAGAAAAATGGGGCAAGATTTTAAGTGGTTTAGAGAAGAAACAAAACTTACCTTTAAATGCAAATATTGTTGCCGATGGTAAATATGGAATTAACTTATATCGAGCGAACTTTATTCCATCGCTGACTCAACCACGTCAGCGTTATGCGCAGTGTCCGGTTCAGGCGATTGTATTACGTCGTGATGCCTTTGTAAGCCCAGAATACATCACTGAATCCATGCCAAAATGGGTTGAAAAATTTGAATATGTTGAGCTAGATGCAAATCACTGGGCAGTACTCAGTCAGCCTGAAAAAATTGCCGATTATATTCGCCAATTTATCGTGAAAAATGCATAAATAAAAATCAACTGACAGCAATCGCAGAATTTAAACTCTGTTAGAATGACGCCCTCGTTTCATTTAGTTCAAAGTTATGTTCGCGATTATTGCAGCGGTTGCTGTCATGTTCGGCCTTTCATTGGGGCGAGTTCCAGTTGTTTTTGCACTTGTAATTGGAGCTTTAACGGGAGGTTTGTTAGCAGGCCTAGGGGTACAAGGTACGTTAGACGCATTTAATAATGGTCTGGGCGGCGGTGCGCAAATTGCACTTGCTTATGGCGTGCTTGGTGCTTTTGCTTTGGCACTTGCTCGTTCTGGTTTACCTGATTTACTTGCTTATAAATTAGTTAAAAGTCTTAAAAATGATGCAGATATTCGTGCTCAGAAGAAGGTGAAATTTCTCATTTTTCTTACAGTTGGCGCGGCTGCGGTGGCATCGCAAAATGTCATTCCAGTACACATTGCATTTATTCCAGTTTTGATTCCACCGTTATTGATTGTTTTCAACCATCTACGTTTAGACCGTAGAGCGATTGCGTGTGTGCTAACTTTTGGCTTAGTTGCAACGTATATGTTCTTGCCTATGGGATTTGGTGCGATCTTCTTAAATGATATTTTAGCGCACAATATTAACCATTTTGGTCAAAGCTACGGTTTCCATATCAGCAACGATCAAATTCCTCGAGCAATGTTGATTCCTGTCTCTGGAATGTTCTTGGGGATGTTAACAGCGGTTTTTATTAGCTATCGTAAGCCGCGAGATTATCAAGACAAAGCATTGCATAACGTTGCTCGTAGCATCGTGGGTGAAATGACACAAGAACAACAAGCACCACAGATTGCAAAGTTCACATTATTCATGGCTGCATTTGCGATTCTAGCTACGATTGTTGTACAGCTTTATTCAGACTCAATGATCGTCGCGGGCTTAGTTGGTGTGGCGATCTTGAGTTGTGCTGGAATCTTTAAATGGAAAGAAGCTGATGATGTGATCGTGACAGGTATGCGCATGATGGCACTGGTTGGTTTTACTATGATTGCTGCCCAAGGTTTTGCCGCAGTTATTGAAGCAACCAATCAGGTTCCTGAGCTTGTGAAAGCTACAGCTGGCTGGATTGGGGATAGTAAAGCCTTAGCTGCTTTTGTCATGCTTTTGGTCGGTCTGTTGATCACTCTCGGTATTGGTTCTTCATTTTCTACTGTACCGATCTTAGCCATTATGTATGTGCCATTATGTTTGCAGTTTGGTTTTAGCCCGATGGCAACGATTGCAATCATCGGAACTGCTGCTGCATTGGGTGATGCAGGCTCTCCAGCTTCAGATTCAACTCTTGGGCCAACATCGGGTTTGAATATGGATGGTCAGCATGATCATATGAGGGATAGCGTTGTACCTACCTTTTTGCATTTCAACATACCCCTGATCATTTTTGGTTGGATTGCTGCAATGGTTTTATAAAAAATTAAAACTGTATTTAGGCTCTATTTATAGGGCCTTTTTTATTGATTGAGAAATACATCACAGAAAAATATTTTTTAATAATCTGTATATCAAAATATAAATATAGGTTATGACATTTTTTGTCTGTTTATTAATCTATTTGTATAATGCTGTCATTTTATTATTTTAAGATTAAATTATATTTTTAAGTTATTTTAAAATGTATTATTTAAAATAACTTTACTATTTTGGTCGGATATTTAAAGTATACAAAAAAGCTAGGTTTTATAGTAATTTAACTTTACTTAACTTGTCGGAATTATTAATTATTACATAATTTTACAAATATAAATTTATATTATTCAATATTTTATAAAAATAAATAAAATGGTCGGAATTTATGTGTATTGCATAATGTAAAAATACATGTCTATTATTATGCACAAGATCAATAATTTGTTAATGAGGTTGTTTAAATGTTAAAGAAAGCGCTCGTTATTGCTTTGCTGGGATTATCTTCAACTGCTTTTGCAGGTGGTTTTCAAGTTAAGGTCGGTGCAAGTTTAATTGATCCAACAGCGGATACTACACTTGCTCCTGGTGCAACTGTGAAAGGGGATCACGAGTTTGCATTTACGCCATCTGTTGAATATTTCTTCGGAGATACTCCTTTTTCTGCTGAGCTATTATTAGCTAATCCAATCAACCATGATGTACTTTTAAATGGTGATAAAGTTGCTAGTGTTCGTCAGTTACCACCAACAATTACAGCAAAATATAACTTCAAAAACTCAACTCGTTTTACACCTTATATTGGTGTAGGTGGTACGGCTTTTATTGCATGGCATGAGAAAGGCGTAGCCGATGATGTGAAAAATACCTACGGTTTTGCTGGTCAGCTTGGTTTCAACTTCCAGCCAGCAGATGCGAAAAATTGGGGCGTATATATGGATGTTCGTTATGCGGATATCAGTCCTGAAGTGAAGCTTGTAGATGGGACTAAATTTGATTTAGATCTTAATCCAGTCGTTTACACACTAGGTTATAGCTACAAATTCTAAGCTCAACCTAACCTTAAAGAAACCTCACGAAACGTGAGGTTTTTTTCAATTTAAATATAAAAAGAAACAAGGAATCGTCATTTCGTTTTGTATGCTGAAAAGAATGAAAAGTCATTCAGGGAAAAGTGATGCGACAAAAAGTTATTTATTCAGCCACACTGTTGGTTTCTAGTTTATTGATGTCAAATACCCATGCTGCCAGCTTTTCGTGTAAGGCTGCAAAATTAAAAGCCGAACAGAAAATCTGCCATACGCTCGTTTTAAATGATGCAGATGTTCGACTTGCGACGACCTATCAGATTGTTTTACATGCTTTACCAATGGGCGGACGTGATGCAGAAAAAGATCAGCAATTTAAATGGTTAAAGCAAAGAAATGCTTGTGGTTCGAATACTCAATGTATTCAAAGAGCTTATCAACAGCGTCAGCAACAATTAGATTTGCTTTTACAGGAACGCGTACTAAGTCATGGTCCTTTTTGATTGATTCGATTGTTAAATGTTAAAAAATAAGCAAACAAGGATTGAAAAATCGTAGAGATACACCATTCATAAATCATTCTAATTTGATAAGTCTCAAAATAAGGAGTGATTTATGAGTGAACAAGCATCACAAAATTATAGTTTCCAAGCTGAAGTTGCTCAGTTATTGCATTTAGTGACGCATTCTCTCTATTCAAACCCTGAAATTTTCTTACGTGAATTAATCTCAAATGCCTCTGATGCATGTGACAAATTACGTTTTGAAGGAATTAATCATCCTGAATATTATGAAAATGATCCTGATTTGCATGTACGGGTAACGCTAGATAAAGACAATAAAACACTCACCATTTCAGATAATGGGATTGGTTTAAGCCAGCAAGAAGCGATTGATAACCTTGGGACAATTGCGAAATCAGGCACCAAAGACTTTATGTCGAAATTAACAGGTGATCAAAAAGCGGATGCGCAATTGATTGGTCAGTTTGGTGTGGGTTTTTATTCTGGTTTTATTGTTGCTGACAAAATCACTGTTGAATCTCGTCGTGCGGGTGCAGATGCGGCTGAAGGTGTACGTTGGATTAGCGGTGGGACAGGTGAGTTTGAAGTCCAAACGATTGATAAAACCACACGTGGAACAGATATCATCCTCCATTTACGCGATGATGCGCTTGAGTATCTAGAATCGTGGAAAGTGAAGCAGATCATTAATAAATATTCTGACCATATTAGCTTGCCAATTGAAATGCAAAAAGAAGTTTGGCAAGAGGAAGAGGTTGCTGAGGGTGAAGAACCTAAAGGCGGTCAAATGGTCAAGACTGACGAATGGGAAGCGATTAACTCTGCAAGTGCGTTGTGGACACGCAGTAAAAATGAAATCACTGATGAGCAATATATCGAGTTCTACAAGAATTTAAGCCATGATTTTGCTGAGCCTTTGGCGTGGGCGCATAATCGTGTTGAAGGTAGTACTGAATATACTCAATTGCTTTATATTCCAAGCCAAGCGAAACAAGATTTGTTTACTCGTGAGGCGAAAGCAGGCATTAAGCTCTATGTGAAGCGTGTCTTCATCATGGATGAAGCAGATAACCTCATTCCAAACTATTTACGCTTTGTACAGGGTGTCGTGGATAGCGCTGACTTACCGCTGAACGTGAGCCGTGAATTGCTACAAGAGAGCCGTGATGTTAAAACGATTCGTGAAGGAAATGCACGCCGTGTTTTAACCTTGATTGATGGTTTAGCTAAATCGGAAGATGAAAAAGACCAAGAGAAATTCAAAACGTTCTATAGTGAATTTGGTTCAGTGTTGAAAGAAGGCCTAGGTGAAGACTTTGGTAATCGTGAACGTATTTTAAAATTATTACGTTATGCAACATCTACCAATGATGAGATCACCACATCTTTTGCTGAATATAAAGCGCGCATGAAAGAAGGGCAAAAAGCAATCTATTATGTGACTGCTGATAGTCTAACTGCTGCGAAGAACTCGCCACAACTTGAGCTATTCAAGAAAAAAGGCATTGAAGTACTTTTAATGGCAGACCGAGTTGATGAATGGGCAATGAATTTTGTCAATGAATTTGACGGTACACCATTACAAAACGTGTCAAAAGGTGCGGTTGATTTGGGAGACTTACAAGATGCTGATGAGAAAAAAGCACTTGAAGAAGCTGCTGAGCAATTCAAACCTGTTGTTGATCGTTTAACCACTTCATTGAAAGATAAAACCAAAGAAGTACGTGTAACCACGCGATTAGTTGATTCACCAGCATGTTTGGTTACGAGTGAAGGTGAGTTATCGCCACAACTAATCCGTATGCTGAAGCAAGCTGGTCAGGCTGTACCAGAAATTAAACCGACTTTGGAAATCAACCCAGAGCATCCACTGGTGAAAAAATTGGAAAGCTCTGCGCAGTTTGATGATCTTGCAAATGTGATTTTTGATCAAGCTGTGATTGCAGAAGGTGGTTTGCCTGAAGATCCTGCAGCTTATGTGAAGCGCATTAATAGTTTACTGATGAAATAAATGATTAAAAAAACCTCTGATTCGTCAGAGGTTTTTCTTATGGATAAATGTAGAGTTATCCACAGTTTCGATGCTTATTTCATCAGAACAATGTTTCCAAGCGGACAAATGTACTCACATAATGATTCCGATCTTCTCGGTGATCATTGAAATAATTTAAATCGCCTTGAACAAAAAACCATTCACGCCAAAGCGGTTGTCTCCAAGAAACAAAAGGCCCCCAACTGTTTAAGCGCAGGTCATTATTGTTGTAATAACCACCTGTATAGATACCATAGTTAAATTTGTTGTTGGCAAAGAATTGGTGCTGACGAAATATTCGGTTATCCCATCGTAAGTCATCATCTTGATCATCTGCATAGGTGAGGCTGAGTTGATCTGATAAAAAGGGTTCATTCGGACGAGCATGGATGAGTTCTAAATTGGTTCTAAGATAGTTTTCGCTTTGGCTGCCATAGCGATAGATTTGCTCAGCATTAAAACGGAAATCATTTTCTAAATCCCAATATTTTTTCGCGCGTAAGCGTAAGTAAATGTCATCCCCTGAACGTATACCGATATCTGCATCTGTTTCAAACGGAAGTTTTTTCGAAAAGTTCGACCAGCGTAATGCAATGGATCCATTGTTATCACGTGTTTGTTTTGAATCAAATTTTTTGTCTGGGTCCTGATTTGGTTGGTTGTTGGTATTGGCAATATTATTATCAAATTCATCATCTAGTGAATCATCACCGAAGACCAAGCTAAATCTTTTCTCTAATGTGGGAAGCTTAATTTTTCCTCGAATACGAGGTTTGACTTCATAGCCATCATATTCGTTCCAATAGTTATCCAACATAAAACGAATCGTTGCAGAAGCAGGTTTATCAGGATCAACATCGCCAAACCAATCATCAATTTTCACAGAAGTGCGATCTGCCCAATTGCGAATATCTCGCTGTTTTCGATCTACCCAAGTTTTCTCCTCAGTCTCAGACATTGGTGGAACATTAGGTTGATTAGATTGTTCAGGGAGTATCGTTGGGGTTGCATCAACCCATTTGGGAATATAGTTCAGAACGCTTTCAGAGCTTTTATTCTGCGTCTCTTGAGTATCATTTTGCGAATCAGGAGTGGTTTCATCAGCAGCGTAAGTCACATTAATTGACCCAAGCGAAAGTGCCAAAATGCTGTAAAAAAGATGAGCAGGTACCGTTTTTTGGAAAATATTCATAATGAAAACTTTTATATTGTTCTTAGTATCAATTTTGATTATTTCATCAATAAAATCAATACCAAGACACAAAAAGCAGCAATTCATTCATTTGGGTTTACAAGAAAAATGTATTCGCCAAAAAAGAAAAGTCATCAGCAAAATTTTGATGATGACTGATTTAATTATATTAAGTAGATCATGATAGATCTGAATTTTCTAAAGCTTGATATAAATCATTGACGGAAATAGGTTGAGCAAGGCGGCTAATCACTTGACGAATTAATTGCCATGTATAGCCATCAGTACGATCAAGCAATAGGTAAGGATAAGCTTGATCTTCGGCAGATAACTTAATCCGTTCTGCACCATGGATGACACGAATCTTTTGATGCTCTTTGAGTAAAATAACAGGAGTTAAAAAGTTCGCTGCTGTTTCCTCAAAAGGAATAAACTTTTTCGTATTAATAAATGATGCTGGAATATATGGGTACGCTTCTTCATTACGTTGCCAAACTTGTGCTCCGTTCATAATGCATTCATTAAAAAGAGTTTCATGCTGGTGATAAAACTTTTTAAATGTCGTCCAAGTGGTTTGATGAATTGAGCTTGTTCTAGTGTGACGTTGGTCTGTATATGCTTGTAGCACTGTAATCGCATAGTCGACACTATGCGTACCAATTAGAACCACATAATGTGAAAACTGGCCTTGCTCGTAAAGTTGTTCCGCAATGAAAATTTGAGCGGTTCCCCAATGTGGTTGCTCATCATTTTCTGCTTTTAAATAGAGCCAATCAATTTTGATATTTTGATTAATTTCATCATGTAGTTCTACACGATACAAGGATGGGTATAATTTAGGATCTACGCGCTCTAGGCGGCATAATAAGCCATCTAAATTAAAATCTTTGAGTGCAACAGGCTTCGCTTTATTAATATTTGCAACAGAAGGTGAGTTTTGTCTAAAGCTTGGTCTAGGACGTGTTGCCGTGACTGTACTTGAATTACTCGAAGGCGTTACAGGTTGAATTTTTTCTTGAATAATCGCTTCGAGTTGTGACTCAAAGTTTGCAGTTTCTTTACGTAATAATGAGAGTTGTTCTTGAGCAGAAAGTGTTGTCGGTATTTCGTTATGAGCTTCTAAAACAGGGATGATGGTTTTTAATTCCTCATCAGTTCGAATAAATTCGCGACTATGCTTTTTTAACCATTCAAGTGCTTCTTGAGTTGAGGTCATCCATGGACTTTTTAAGAATGATAATGACGGACGAATGACCCATATTTGCCAATGCTGTGATTGACGTAGAGCAGCCCAACCCATATCTGCCGAAGCAAATAAGGCACTTTCAACTCTTCCCATAAAATTATAGGTTCCACGATAAGTCATTGAGAAACCATAATCTTCTAAATCTTGTTTTGAAAATTCTTCTTGTTGCATAAATTCTTTAAAAGCCGTTAGTTCATCCTGAAACAGTGGGTCATTGCAAGACGCACAGATATCTTTGATTCGTTGTTTCGATTTTGCAATTTCAAAAAGTGAAGCTTTATTATCATTGAGGCCAACGATCAAATGTTTGAGCTCGTCAACCAATAGTGCTTTCTCTAATACGTCCATTGCCTGTTTCCTTAGAGATAGGCTTGAGCCTGTTTTAAATAATGAATCAGTACTACATTTACAGCATTTTCGAGCAATTTATATTCAGTTGTAGTCGTCAGAGTATGCTGATGCGCCAATGCTACAAGCTGTTTTATACAAATATGTTCAGGCTGAACTTGACCACTCAATAAGGCTTGTAACTCTTGCATTTCCATAACAAAAGATTGTCACTTTATGACGATTATAGAAGAAATATAGGTAAAATCTAGAGAACGTCAATTGGTAGAGAATCTCATTTGAGGATTCTAAATCGAGATGTTGATCATGTTTTATTGGTAAAATAAAAACACTTTAAAAAAATGAATCGGATAATTAGATGGTACTGCAAAAATACATCTATAAATTTATAAGCAGCTTGTGATTTCGTTCACAAATCAACTAGCTAAAAGTTGAGCAATAAGCTCATGAACTTTGTTACAGGATTTTTTGGCTGAGATAGGCGGTATTTTTTTAAAGATAATTGGTTTAAATCAACAAATTAAGTTCTATAAAGAATGAGCTCTATCTAACGATAAAACTCATCTGTAGGTTTAATTATTTAAGGTTTGATTTCGCAAGAGTCATCATTACATTGTGCAGCATCGGTCTGTTCAATATTTTGATCATCTGAATCTGCTTGCTGCAAAGCTTGTAAGAAAACTTCACGAGGTTGCGCCCCCGAAAGTGCGAGCTTTTGATCAAACACAAAAAATGGCACGCCAGTAACTTTAAGTTGCTCATGTGCAATTTTTTCATCATGACGAACAAAATCAGCGAGTTCATCTGAATCTAATACATATTCAACTTCAGCATTGTCTAAACCGATACGTGAAGCAATTTCCTCAACAACTTCACGCTCTCCAATCGCAAGACCTTCGGTCATATACGCGTGGAAGAACGCTTCTTTTGCTTCGTTTCCTAGTCCCTTACTTTGTGCAAGATGAATAATACGATGTGCATTAAAGCTATTACCTGAATTGGCTTTCTGCCATTGGAAGTCGATGCCTTCTGATGCTGCCATTGCTGCAACATTACGCTCCATCTCTTCCATTTCAGCGTAGCTTCGACCGTACTTTTTAGCTAAACGCTCTGTATTTGATGTGTCATGTTTTGCGGGTGCATTTGGATCAAGTTCAAAACTATGCCAATGGATTTCCAGCTCAATACCTGCTTCCTCAGCAACATGTTCTAAGCGTTTTTTACCGATATAACAAAAAGGGCAGACCACATCTGACCAAATATCTACACGCATGATTGATCTCTTTAATTAACATTAAACAGATAATAGGGACTGTGTACACGAATTTAAAGCGGTGTGAATGTAATGCAGCGTTACGTACACTGCAATAAAAACGATATACTATCTAAGTATTGTCTTGATTAAACTTAGATAAAACATAAAAAATATAATGAAATGAGGAGGCTTTATGCGCCGTGTATTAGTTTTGATCGGTGTGGTCGTGCTGTGTATCGGTTCATTTTTTTTCTACCAACATTACCAACAGCAGCGTGTTTTAAACAATCAAAAAATGTTCGATGTGGTCATGTCTGAAAAAATGCGTGCTCTTTATATGCAAGCACAGGATTGGTCGACACCTGTACAGCTGGATATTCATGATGATCGTCTGTCAGGTGATTATAAGAAAATGTCAGAGTTTTTGCTGACTTATTGGATGCAAAATATTGAAGCGCGAAATCAATATTTACGTGAGTTAAAAGCTGCAAATTGGGATACATTTTTGGATGTTGAACGTTTGGATCGTGATCGTAAACAGGACTATGCAGAAACTGAAAAAATGCTTGCTGATGTAACAAAGATTTCCGCTGAATATGAAAAACAACGTCTACAACTTCAATTGAGTTCATTGCAACAGGCAAAACAGTTGTCAATTGACGATGAAATGAAAACGTCATTATTGGCAAAAATTGAAAGCAATATCAATGCAGAAAATGCTGATGATATATTCGTTATAGAACAACAAATTATTGAAAAAGCACAGGCGATGTTTGATTTATTGAAAAAGGATCAGTGGCAGAAAAAAGGTAAGATGATTCTTTTCCCAGAAACAGCGCAAGTAAAAAAGTTTAATGCTTTATATCAAGATGTTTTAAAGCTAAATGCCAAAATGAATAACATCAAGAAAAACAATACTGAAGTTTTGGATGAAGAACTTTAAGTTTTAAAAAGACAATGATTTGATATTTAAGTCATTGTCTTTTTTAATGATCATCAATCAAAAATTTTATCTGCCGCTTGGAAAGGTAGGCTAACGACATCAATTGCAACTGCAAAAGGTAGCAGCACCAGCTTCTCAAAAGGATTTAAGCTAGATTTTGATTGGTAACTTTCTTGCTTATTTGTGTAGATTGTAACTTGATAGGCCTTGCTGAGTGCTTTGAGTGAAGTGAGGTTGTTAGCAACAGGATACACCACACCAGCCAATTTAAGATCAAAACAGAATCGCTGTGCTTGCATACGTTCATCACTAGAACTTGAGCATTCTCTCGCACCATTTTCAATGAAAAACGCTAAGTCTTTTTTGCTTAAATCTTCTTTGAGCTTTACATAAGAAAGCGGCAGTGTGCCTGAGAAATGCCCGTCATTTTTTTCAGAATAAAAACTGAGGTCTCGCGTGATTTGGATATTTTTAGGATCAAGCTTGCTGATAAGAGTGAAGAACTGTGCACCTCCCTGAGTGAGGACATAGCTATTCTTTTGACCCGCAATCACAATGCTATCTTTAGGTAAATTTGCAGATAGTTGGGCAGGGCGACCAAAGGCAACAACATTATCTTCAACTAAAGTAACTTTGGTGGTTCGATTATAAGTTTTATGATCTTTTGTGATGAGCGTTTTGGTTGCACAGCCTGATAATAGTATCCCTGTCAGTGCGATCACACTTGTTATTTTCATTGAAGTGAACAACATCTAAGACTCCTAATGATTTGAATTTTAAAATCAAAAAAATGAATATTTATAAAACAATCAAAAGACCATAATAAAAAAAATGAGTTGAAGCTAGACGTTTTATGACTAATATGCTGATTTTTACAAAGATTACACATATTTTATAAGGGCGAATAATTTGCTATTTAGTACAAAATTTTAATGATATTTACCGTTTATCAGACCCATACTGAATCTATAACGACTTTGTTGTAACCTAATTTTATAGATTTTATTTATTCATCTTGAGCTGGTTGAAGTTTGCATATGGTGAATGATTTTTGGAGTAAGCGATGAACGTTTTAAAACGATCAGCCCTCATTTTTATTTTTTCTTCTATGATGGGCGTACCTGCTGTTTATGCTGAGGATGAAGTGGCTTCACTGCCTACGATCCGTCTCATGGCTGAATCTGAGTTACGTGAAGAAGTTGGGATTGTTCCATATCAAGAAGATAAAAATGTACGACAAGCCCTTCAACATCATCTCTATAAAGTCAATTTAGATATGCAAAATCAAGAAGTGAGTGAAAGTGTTGGCGGTTTTAATTACCAGCCTCAAGCTGCTCAACCTGATTTGTCATACGTTCCAGCGATATTGCAACAATATATTTTGGCAGTGGCAAACGGTTTTCAGTCATCAGATCCAACGAATGGTGTTTTTAAAATGCTAGAGCCATTGAATATCAATCGGGATAATGCAATTGATTTCCAAAATGGAACAATGAAAGTTGATCTTAGCGATCTTTTGAAATTACAACAGCAAATCCGAGATGGTTTAAATCCTCCACCGAGTCCATTGTTTCCGCGTTAAAAACTTGATTCTAGCAATAAAAAATCCCCGCATATAGCGGGGATTTTTTATCTCAGTGTTGATTAAACACGTTCGATAATCGTCGCGATACCTTGACCAAGACCGATACACATCGTCGCAAGACCGATTTGCGTATCTTGTTGTTCCATCACGTTCAACAATGTTGTTGTGATACGAGCACCTGAACAACCCAATGGGTGACCCAATGCAATCGCACCACCATTCAAGTTGATGATGTCTTGTTTGTCATAAACGCCTAAGCCTTTCATTACTGATAAGCCTTGAGCAGCAAATGCTTCGTTTAACTCAATCGTTTGGATGTCAGCCATCGTTAAACCAGCACGTTTAAGTGCTTTTTGAGTTGCTGGAACTGGACCGTAACCCATGATCGCAGCATCACAACCTGCAATTGCCATTGAACGAATCACAGCACGTGGTTTTAAACCCAATGCTTGAGCACGCTCAGCAGACATCAGCAACATTGCAGATGCACCGTCAGAAAGCGCAGATGAAGTTGCAGCTGTTACTGAACCGCCTTTAGGATCGAAAACTGGTTTCAATGCTTGGAACGCTTCAAGGTTTGCATCTGGACGAATTACTTCGTCGATGTCGCAAAGGATTTTGAAGCCGTTAGCATCATGACCTTCTACACCAACGATTTCGTTTTTGAAACGACCTTCTTGAGTTGCAGCCCAAGCACGACGGTGAGATTCAACACCGAACGCATCTTGTTCTTCACGAGAGATACCGTTCATGCGACCTAACATTTCAGCCGTTAAGCCCATCATGTTAGATGCTTTTGCATAGTGTTTAGACGCTTCTGGGTTCAGGTCGATACCATGCATCATACCGACGTGGCCCATATGCTCAACACCACCAATGATGAATACATCACCTTGATTCGTCGCGATTTGGGCAGCAGCCGTATGGATTGCTTGCATAGAAGAACCACAAAGGCGGTTTACTGTTTGGCCGCCAGCAGTTTTTGGAATATCAGCCAATAAACCAATGTTACGAGCAATGTTCATACCTTGCTCTAAAGTTTGGTTTACACAACCCCAGATTACATCTTCAACTTCATTGGTATCAAACTGGTTACGAGCAACAAGTGCACGTACTAATTCAGCAGATAAACTGTCGGCACGTACATTGCGGAACATACCGTTACGTGATTTGCCCATGGCAGAACGAACGCCATCAACAATCACAACGTCACGTGGATTTAAAGTAGCCATTCACGTCGCTCCTTAACCGTAGAATTTTGTGTTGTTAGCAGCCATGTCACGCAACATTTGTGGCGCTTCATAAGCCTTACCTAAGTGTGCATATTTGTCGCAAAGCGCAACGTATTCAGCAACACCAGTTTGGTCGATGTAACGGCATGGACCACCACGGAATGGAGGGAAACCTACACCCATGATCATCGCCATATCTGCTTCAGAAGCAGTTGCAACAATGTTGTCTTCTAAGCAACGAACGGTTTCGTTACAGAAAGCAAGCATCATACGGTCAATGATTTCTTGGTTATCAAACTCTCGTTTTTCACCAGTAACGTAAGGAGCGATGATTTCGTATGCTGTTGGATCAACAGTTTTCGCTTTCTTACCTTTCTTATCTAACACGTATTTGTAGAAACCAACGTCATTCTTTTGACCAAGACGTTTTGCTTCGTACATCGCTTCGATAGAACCTTTGTAATCTGGCTTCATACGGTCAGGGAAACCTTCTGCCATTACTTCTGCGCCATGAACACCTGTATCGATACCAACAACGTCGATCAAGTATGCAGGACCCATCGGCCAGCCGAATTTCGCCATTACATTGTCAACTTGCTGGAAGTCAGCACCGTCTTTAACGAGTAGGTCGAATGCACCGAAGTAAGGGAACAATACACGGTTAACCAAGAAACCTGGGCAGTCGTTTACAACGATTGGTGTTTTACCCATTTTCTGAGCAAGAACAACAGTTGTTGCGATTGCTTCTTCAGAAGTTTTCTCACCACGAATGACTTCAACCAATGGCATCATGTGTACTGGGTTGAAGAAGTGCATACCAACGAAGTTTTCAGGACGTTGTAATGCTTTCGCCAAACGAGTAATCGAGATTGTAGACGTGTTAGAGGCAATGATCGTGTTTTCACGAACATGCTTTTCAGTATCTGCAAGTACGATTTCTTTAACTTTTGGATTTTCAGTTACCGCTTCGATCACGATATCCACTTCTTTAAACTCATCGTAGCTCAAAGTAGGACGGATGCGAGCAAGTGTTTCACCCATTTGCGCTGGTTTCATTTTCTTGCGTTCAACTTGCTTAGTGAGCAAGCCATTCGCTTCTTTCATACCGAGTGCAAGTTGTGGGTTACCAATGTCTTTCATGATGATTGGAGTGCCTTTGCTTGCCGCTTGGTAAGCAATACCACCACCCATGATACCCGCACCTAAAACAGCTGCTTGGTTTACAGGATGAGCACCTTTCTCATATTTTTTCGCAGTTTTCTTCACAACTTGATCGTTGATGAATAAACCGATTAATGCACCAGCTTGTGGTGTGATTGCTGCTTTAGCAAAACCTTGAGCTTCTGCTTTTAATGCATCATCACGTGTTGAGCTTGCGCCTGCTTGTAAAGAATCAAGTAATAATTTTGGAGCAGGGTACTGCGCAGGATTTGCTTTAGCAAGAACTGCACCTTTCGCAGTATTGAACGCCATCATTTGTTCAAGTGGGTTCAATTTGATTGCGTCTAATTTTTCTTGACGCTTTGCTTTCCAGTTCAAACGACCAGCAAGTGCTTGTTTAACTAAGTCAACAGCAGCTTCTTGTAATTTGTCAGCAGCAACAACTGCATCTACAGCACCATCTTTAAGTGCAGCAGCTGGCTTCTTAGGATTCGCCATTGCCATCCATTCAACGGCATTGTCGATACCGATGACACGGCTTAAACGTACGCTACCACCAAAACCAGGATAGATACCCAATTTGATTTCTGGTAAGCCAACTTGAGCTTGCTCAGACATGACACGGTAGTCACACACTAAGCACATTTCAAAGCCACCGCCAAGTGCCATGCCATTGATCGCAGCTACTTTAGGGATATCTAAATCTTCAAAACTGTTGAAGATTTCGTGTACAGGCATAAGCCAATCAATGATTGCTTGTTCACCAGCAGCGAAATTGTCGCCAAATTCAGTAATGTCAGCACCAACGATAAATGTTGATTTGCCAGAAGTAACAACTAAGCCTTTAATATCGTTATTGGCTTTAACTGCAGCAATCGCTGCTTGGAAGTCTTCAATGGTCGCACGGTTAAACTTATTAACCGACTCACCTTGTAAGTCAAAGCGGAATTCTGCAATTCCGTCCGCAAGCATTTGGACGGTAATGGCATTGCCAGCGTGGATCATGCCTGATCTCCCTTGTTGTGGAGGATTCTGAGTTGATGTCATAAAGCCTGAGTGCAATTAAGTGCACAAAATGCTTCGCTAATCTTACGATAACTATATCCAAAAAGGACATAACAAGTTGTATCAAGCCGTGACGCTAGGGTCATCTATTCTTTTTAGGCTAAGATTTATCAGAATTACTTCATTATTATTTTTTAGAATTTTTATAAAAAACAATAATTAATGTTTTATTGTCGGTGGTCATTTATGGTGTGTTGAGGCCTTGTAAATGAAAATATAGCTCAAAACGAGCCTGAGATTGTCTTGTCAGTCATTAAACTTTTAGAAACTCTGTTTATTTCATCACTTTACGATATGTTTTTTGATGTAGTTGGCTTATTTGTTGCTTATTAATGATGTGTAGCGCTCAATTTTTATTTTAAGTTTTTGATTTGTATTTTTAAGTTGTTATTTGAGTTGGAAAATGGATTTTTAGACTGACAAAAATTGTTAGTTATATCCATTTTTAAAGGGATTGTGAAAATGCTTGTGGCCTTGGTGTGGTAACTACAAATGTTTTGAAGGCTCAATCACTTTTTAATGTCGTCTGACTTGATTTATAGATGAAGTCGAAGACACATTCAATCAGTTTGAGCAAGGGTGGATACGGATGAAACCAACAGATCAAACATTGATGAAACAAATGCATATTTCCAGTGAGGAAATAGAGTACCGAAAATCATTACTTTCATTGACCAATAAAGAGTTAATGAGTCTCGTACAGCTTGGAATTATGTTGGAACCTTTGCTCGATCAAGTGGTTATCGAGTTTTATCAGCAACAAACGTCAGTGGTTGAAATCGCGACATTAATTGGTGATGTCGATACCTTGTCCCGATTGCAGCGTGCACAACGACAATATGTCACTGAATTATTTTCAGGAAGTTACGATGCAAATTATGTCAATAATCGTTTAAGAATCGGTTTGGTTCATAAGCGAATTGGTGTTGAACCTAAATTATATTTATCAGCGATTTATCATTTAAAAACGCGTTTGATGTCTTTGGTTTATGAGCAATTGGGGGATACTGAACAATTTCATGAGGTGAGTTGTACGCTGGAAAAACTATTTATGTTTGATATTTCACTGGTGGTCGAAACTTATGTATGGAGTCTCGTCAGTGAATTAAAAACATCAAAAGAAAAAATTGAACAATATGCCAATGTTTTAGAAGATCGTGCGCAACAAATGGAGGCACTGTCTCAGACAGATGCCTTGACGGGTTTATTAAATGTAAGACACCTCAATAGCATTTTAAATGCAACGATTTGTGCAGCAGAACATGCGTTAGAACCAGTGACGGTTGTTTTTATTGATATCAATGATTTTAAAGTGATTAATGATAGTTTTGGGCATCCACGCGGAGATCAAATTCTAAAAATTGTTGCTGATGGGATACGCTTTGTTGCGCGGTTGGATGATCATTGCTTTCGGTGTGGAGGTGATGAGTTTTGTATTATTTTTCCTCGTTGTACCGAATTACAAGCGACAGAAAGTTTTGTTCCGCGATTATTGCAATATATTCAGCAAATTGAACCCACCATTACCCTGAGTATTGGCATAAAACAAACAGATCATGTTGAGGGCTATCTTGAAGCAGCAGCTTTGCTTCATGAAGCAGATGCTCGTATGTACCAAGCTAAGAAACAATTAAAGGTGAAAAGTTAAAAAGCAGATAAGTTTTTATATCGTAAGATTTTGATATTTAATGCTTAATATTTTGATGTGTTTGCGGTGAGAGGGAATTTATCAAAAGCGTATAGAAATTATAGGCGATGGTGTTAAAATTTGGCGATTAATTTTTTTGTGCCGATTTCAATGATTAAATGGATCATATTAGCGATCTTTATCATATCAGCGCTTTATATTCAGCGTCGTGGTAAAGTGAAGCACTCGTTTTATCGTCAATTCTTTGACCATTCAACGATTTTAGCGCCGATCAATTTCTTGATGTACATGTTCTCAAAAGTGCCGAATCAGCCTTATATTGATACTCAACATTTTAAGGACTTAAAAGTTCTAGATGAAAATTGGGAAATGATTCGAGACGAAGCAAAAGCATTGTATGAAAAAGGAGGAATTAAAGCCTCAAGTACTTACGATGACTTAGGTTTCAACTCGTTCTTTAAAACAGGCTGGAAGCGTTTCTATTTGAAATGGTATGACTCGGCTCATCCATCTGCGGCTGAACTCTGCCCTAAAACAACAGCTTTATTGAAAACACTCCCAACAATTAAAGCAGCTATGTTTACTGAGCTTGCACCTGATAGCCGTTTGGTCCGTCATCGTGATCCTTATGCAGGTTCATTACGTTATCATTTAGGTTTGATTACACCCAATGATGATCGTTGCTTTATTGATGTCGATGGTGAGCGTTATTCATGGCGTGATGGTGAAAGTGTGGTCTTTGATGAGACTTATATTCATTATGCTGAAAATAAGACTGATCAAAATCGTATTATCTTTTTCGCTGATGTGGAACGTCCTTTAAAAACACGTTTGATGGAAAAATTTAATCACTGGTTTGGTAAAAGCGTGATGACCGCTGCGAGTTCTCCGAATGAAGCAGGTGATCAAACAGGTGGCTTAAACAAAGTTTTTGGCTATGTTTACCAGATTCGTATTAAAGCGAAAGCATTAAAGAAATCGAACCGTCAGCTTTATTACTTTTTAAAGTGGTTCATTATGCTGGGATTATTTTTCCTTATTTTTATAAGACCTTATGTGTTTAAATAAGTGAAAACATAAGACGCCCTTTAAGGGCGTTTTTTATACTTTGTTTATAAAATATTTTTTAATTTCTAAAATTAAGCATAGGAAAAAATATGCAAACCTTTCGTTCAAAAATAGATTGGTGGTTCTGGGGCGTGGTGATCGCAACAACAGGCCTATTATTGCAATTTTTATGGACGATGTATGTGAAAGGAACAATACAAGAATATCCTGAACATGCTGCTGTTTACTTATTCACGATAGTTTTGCTTTGGTGGCCGATCTTCAATACACGTTATATCGTGACAGAGAATGATTTAATCATTCATTCAATGCTATTTAAATGGAAAATAAATAAGGCTGATATTATAAAAATAAGTGCATCGAATCATTTAATTTCTTCGCCTGCTTTGTCTTTAGATCGTTTACGCATTGATTATGCAAAAAATGGCAATGTGACACATATTTTGGTTTCACCTAAAGATCAAAAAGCTTTCTGTCTTGCATTAGAACACGATTTGACTAAGTAATTATCAGGCTGTTCATTTTGCTGTATCTCTAATAATTTTTATATTTTTAATTATATCAAGTGGTATAATTTTGATGGTATTTAATTCATTTTAACCACGAGAAAACATAATGAAAAAACAATTATTGATTAGTTTAAGTCTTTTAAGCTTAGTTGCTTGTAGCGATGAAAATGATGATATCTATGGAACTGTTGATCCAAAGAATAAAGCCTTTTATAGTTATGATATTGCGACAGCAAACACCTCAAATAAACTCACTAAAAAATCATATCAAGTTGATAAAAATAATGATCTTTTAATTAGTTATACAGAAACACCGAAGTTACAGACTGAAGCACTACGTAATTTTATAACCAACAATGGAATATCAACGATTTTTCCGCCACAGAATACAAATGCTGCTTATATTGTGGGCCGTAAAGCAACATTTAGTGATACTGTGTTGGAATATGAACCTAGTAATTTAGAGCAAAGAACAAGTTTTAAATTGACCTATCAACTGAAAAAAATTGATTTATCTGGTTTAGATGTTTCTAACTATGTGAGTTACTTTTTAACTCAAGCATCAGCTTCATCTTTGATTAGTGATGCAACCTTACAAATTATTCAGGCCTTGTTATTATCGACTCAAGATAAGTTCCCATCAGGTGCAACGTGTTGGCAAAAACAAGTTCAGTTGAGTACTCAAGATTATATTGAATCTTATCCAACTCAAAATCTGTCGCATGTCAGTACCAACAGTAATATTCAAAATCAAGGAATTTGGCAAAATGCCGCGTGGACAGCATTTCAACCGAATACTGAGATGAATTTTGCTGATACCCGAATTCGCCATCAATCTCGGGAGTATTGGGGTTTTTATCACAATACAAGAGAAGTGAATGCTGTATCACCAGCAAATGAACTGGCATGTGATTTCTTGAATGAATCGGCCTTCAAGAGTGTTGATAGAGTGTTAAGTAAAGTTCTTTGATTTGACCATGTCTTGAGTGATTCAATCGATGGATTTCAACTCAATTGACTTGAAATTCATCTATTCAGGCTACATCATCAAAAGCATTACTGATAATGAAAGTCTGCTGTGAACTCAAACGCTCGTGAACACATTGAAAAAATACTTGCTCATATGACCCAATTGCCCGGCGTTTATAAAATGCTAGGCAAAGATGGTGAGCTATTGTATGTTGGCAAGGCAAAAAATTTAAAAAATCGTGTTTCGAGCTATTTTGTAAAAACCATTGAGCACCCTAAAACACAAGCATTGGTTGCTCGAATTTATGATATTGAATCGCTGGTGGTTCGTTCTGAAACCGAAGCCTTATTACTTGAACAAAACCTAATTAAACTACATCGCCCGCCGTATAACATTATGTTGCGGGATGATAAGTCCTATGTATATATCTTTGTCTCAGCCGATAAACCTTTTCCACGAATTGCCAGTGGACGTGGTAAGGGCAAACATCAAATTGGTAAGTTCTTTGGTCCTTATCCAAGTGCATATAGTGCAAGAGATACCTTGCTGGTTTTACAAAAGCTATTTAATGTCAGACAGTGTGAAAATAGCTATTTCTCACAACGAAAACGACCATGTCTTCAGTATCAAATCAAACGTTGTACTGCCCCTTGTGTTGGGTTGATTAGTCCTGAAGAGTACAAAGAGGATGTCGATAACTCAATCCGCTTTCTGCAAGGTGATACAAAAGAGTTGAATCAAGAATTGATTGGGAAAATGGAGCAGGCTGCCGCAGAGCTAGAATTTGAGAAAGCCGTTTTTTATCGTGATCGTCTCGCATTATTACGCGAGGTACAGGCACAGCAAGCTGTATTTAAAATTAAAGGTGAAGCCGATATTTTAGCAATCGCTTATCAGGCTGGCGTGACTTGCGTGCAAATTATGTATGTCCGTAATGGGCGGATGTTAGGCGGTAAGAGCTATTTTCCAGATATGTTGGGTGATGATTTAGGACAGATGTTAAGCGACTTTATTGCAAATTTTTATTTTCAGGTTGCAGATGAAGTTCCGACTGAGTTGATTGTGAATGTTGAAGTGCCTGATCGAGTCCAATTAGAAGAAGCACTACAACAAACTTTTAATAAAAAAGTCCAAATTAAGCATAAAGTGCGTGAGACTCGAGCTGAGTGGCAAGAGCTAGCGCAAATGAATGTTCAGCATGCAATCAAAGGCAAACTTAGTAATCACTTAGAGTTAAATGAGCGTTTTCATCAGCTTGAGCAAGTGGTTGGAAGACCGATTGATCGAATCGAGTGTTTTGATATTAGCCATACTATGGGTGAAGCACCAATAGCTTCCTGTGTTGTATTCGATCAGGGTGGAGCACGAAAACGCGATTATCGCCAATTTGCCATTCAAGATATTACAGGTGGCGATGACTATGCAGCGATGCGTCAAGCATTAATCCGTCGTTATAAAAAGAATATGTTGCCTGATTTGCTTCTAATTGATGGCGGTAAAGGTCAGCTGCATATGGCAATGGACGTGATGCAAGAGCTTGGGTTAGATGCATTTATGATTGGGGTGTCAAAAGGTGAAGGGCGGAAACCCGGCTTAGAGACGCTTCACTTTACCGATGGAACCAAGATTCAATTGTCTGAAGACCATAAAGGATTGCATTTGATTCAGCAGGTTCGAGATGAGGCGCACCGTTTTGCGATCACGAAGCACCGCGCAAAGCGGGATAAGCGTCGCAGTAGTTCCGTATTAGAGGCGATTCCTGGACTGGGTCCAAAACGCCGTCGAGATTTACTGACACATTTTGGTGGGATTCAAGGCGTATTAAAAGCATCTGAAAAAGAACTGATGCTGGTGCCGGGTTTAGGTGAAGTCATGGCTAGGACAATTTATAAAATTTTGCATGAATAATTTGACCGATTGACCAAATTATTCACTGACTGATAAGTTAATGACCATTCACAAATCAACCAAAACATTCAAAGATAGGATGTTTTGACAGTTAAGGAAAAACAATGTCATTGCTTTCTCTTTATCAACAAATTGAACAACAAGAATGGATTGATATCCCCGCGGGATGGCTACAGGGGCGTACTGTCTTTGGTGGCTTAGTTGCTGGACTATTGGTCCAAAAAGCGATTTGTGCAGTGAACGATCCTGAAAAGCAGTTATTGAGCTGTAATGTCACTTTTGTTGGGCCTGTACAGCAGGGGAAAGCGAAATTGACAGCTGAAATTCTTCGAGAAGGTAAATCTGTTACCAGCTTAGAGATTCGCTTATGGCAAGACGATGCGGTGCAAAGTATTTTAGTTGCTAGCTTTGGTCTACGTCGAGAATCTCGCATTGTTGTCAATCATCAGCCGCAAGTTCCAGATTATCCAATGCCAGATCAGCTCGAAAAAATGGTCTATCTAGAGGGCTTAATGCCTGAATGCTTACAACAGTTTGAATTGTGTTGGGCGGAAGGAAGCTATCCGATGGCAGGGAGTAAAGTTCCAGACTTTGGTGGGTGGAGTCGTTTCTCACCTCAGCAACATTCAAACCGTGAAATGTATTTGGCTGATTTATTTGCATTGATGGATGTATGGCCACCAGGCGTCTTGCCGATGTTTAAAACGCCTGCACCTGCAAGTTCTTTAACATGGCATATTACTTATCTTGATCCGATTGCGAATCAAATCCAAGATTGGTTCAAATACAAAGTCGTGACACAAGTTGCTGAGCATGGTTATTCAACTGAGTATGCCTATGTCTGGGATAGTCAAAACCGTTTAATTGCGGTGCTCCGACAGACAGTTGCTGTCTTTGCCTAGTCGACACTGCGCAGCATTTCGTATAAAGTTGCTTACAGTTGGATACAATCTCGGCACATCCTTTGTGCGACATGCATATTTGATGCGAACAACATGGCGGTGTTTATGAGCACAGGGCGAATCCTGAACATTCCGAATATTTTGACTTTGGCGCGCATTGCCCTTATTCCTGTTTTTTTGGTGATTGCTTATTGGCCACCAGCGATTGGAATTGCTGAGCATCATGGGGGAATGATGCGGCATATGGTGCTGACAGCCATTTTTGTGCTTGCAGCAGTGACAGATTGGTTTGATGGTTATCTTGCAAGAACTCTTAATCAGACATCTGCTTTTGGACGTTTTCTAGATCCAGTCGCTGATAAGTTAATGGTTGCAGCGGCGTTAATTGTACTGGTGCAATGGCAACCCACCATTTCGATGGCTTTTGCTGCAATCGTGATTATTTCTCGTGAAATTACCGTATCGGCTTTACGTGAGTGGATGGCAGAGCTTGGTGCGCGTACCAGTGTTGCGGTATCAACCGTGGGGAAATACAAAACAGCATTTCAAATGATTGCAATTAGTGTGTTTTTACTTAATTGGAAGCCATTGGAAATGTGGGCTTATGCTTTATTATACGCCGCAGTAATTTTGACTCTGTGGTCGATGTTCATTTATATGAAAGCAGCATGGCCGTATTTGAAACAACCGTAAATGTTGTACTCGATATACTTTAATTAGAAACTTAAAATATTAATAAAATCATAGCATTCACTTGGTCTGATTTGATCATGTGAATGCTAAAAATGATGAATCAGGAAAATAAATTAATGTCATCTCTACTTTATTTATCTAATCAATCGTTATATCAACTGCAAAATCAGCAATCACAAAGTATTGATTGTCATGCGGTGAGCCAATATAAGAAAAATTTGCAAGAAATTAAGCAACGTAAGCAATGGAAAACCACAGGTACAGGTGCGCAATTCATGGGCTTGCGCAATTATGATGATCCTGATGAGCTAGCGCATATTTTTCCTGTAGATGCGGTGTTAACGAATGAGCAGCAGATAATTTATGCAGCTCGATTGCAGGACGGCTGTGCGATTTATATCAAATCATTAGCAGCTCTAGAACAGCCTGAATCTTTGGTACTGCGTAATAATGAGTTTATTGTTCATCATCTTGATTATGATACGCAGAATCAACGCTTAATTTTATCTGCAAGCAAGGGGTATGCTTTTGAACGTCATCTATGCGTTCTGGGTTTAGATTCAAGTCGTATTCAATATATTACCGAGGGGGATTGTCAGGATGAGCATCCATGTTTTGATCCTGAAAATCCCAATGTTGTTTATTACGATAGCTGTGGTTTTGCCTATGATCATCAGGGTAATGTAAGTATTGGCCCTAAAGAAATTTGCCGTTTGGATCTCAAAACAGGGGAACTTGAAACAATCCTAAGTGACCCACGTTATGATTTTTATAAACCAAAGGTGGGCAAGAATGGGCAGTTATATTATTTAAAACGACCATATCAAGGTCAAAATTATAGTGGTAGCTCTATAAAAGATATTTTGATGGCGCCGTTTAAAATTTTACGCGCTATTTTTGGTTGGTTAGATTTTTTCACACAACGCTATACAGGTGAATCTTTAAAATCGACCTCTGGTGCCAACCCTGCTAAGGCAAGACAAAAATCTGAAGAAGAATTATTTGTCGAAGGTAACCTAATCAAAGCACAGAAGACATTACAGCAAAATCAAAATGCAGGGGAAAAGTTTGCAGGAGTGATTCCACGTAATTGGGAATTAGTTCAGCAATCTGCATCAGGTGAGCAAAAGGTTTTGAAGAAAGGGGTACTCAGTTATGCGCTTGGTGCTGATGATTCAGTGTATTACTCCAATGGTAAGTACCTAATGTCAATCAATGCGGATCAAACTGAACAGATGTTAGTTGAAGCTAAATTGATTCATAAAATCATGTGCTAAATATTAACTATGATCTTGAGGCCTTCTTTTTAGAAGGCTTTTTTATTTTTAGATGGCAAGAAAAAAGCCCATAACAACGATGAGCTTAGTTCTCTGAGGAAAGTCATGCTCTTTTGGGAGAGTATGCTGAAGAACATAATCATAATATGAGAATATGTTGATATTTACAACGGTGAAAAATGTAAATATTTTTTAATATTCTCAATTCTAATTAATTTGGTTCTCAGAAAGTGTTGCAAACTTATGCTCAATTTGTGCTGCATTGTTTTGTAAGATTTCAATTAACTTCTGAATATTTAGAAAATCGAAACGGTTTTTAGAGGCCACCAACGTGAGCGCAATCGGGGCCTCTTTATTCGAGAAGCGAATAGGTACGGAAAGACCACAAACAAGAGGGTCAATCTCACCTTGTGATAAATAGAAGCCTTGCTTTTTAATTTTTCGCATTTGTTGAGTGAATTCATCTAAGTTATTGGCAAAGCCAACTTGAGCCAACTCTTGAGTGAACTGTTGGTAATAAGCTTGTATCCGTTGCTTGGTGAGGTGTGCGATCACAATCTTAGGCGAAGCACCCACATATACAGGACGTGGACAACCACGACCATAAGAGATCAGCTCAGCCTCTTTGAACGTCTCATGATGTAGGTCAATGCAGTAATCATGATTTAAATAAGTGAGTAAGCAACATAATTCTGTGCGCTCAACGATATCACGCATAAAAGGGATGCTGATTTGTACCAGCGGATCAGTACTATGCGAAATATAGTCTAAAACTGCAATCTTAGACCCTAAAGTGTAATCACCAGAAGTTCCACTAATACGCTTCAACATATCACTAGAAACAAGTTCTTTGAGATAACGATAGGCCGTTGGTTTGGATAGACCAAGCTCATCACAAATGATATCGACATTGATAATCGGACGTGACACTGAAAAGAGATCCAGTACAGTGAGAATTTTACCAAAACTCGAAATTGCCATGATGGGTTGTCTACTCCTAAAAACGTGAAACTCGAACTTTTATTGCTTTATAACAGAAAAGCAGAACAGCGTGTGTGGACTTTTAAAACTGATCATTTTTAATCAATAGATTTCGGTTGAAATTGAGAAAAAAGATAAATTTTATAAGGTTTATTCTAAATTAAATTTAATAATTATCAAATAGTGATAATTTATCTTGACTATTCTGCTTTGTTTTGAAAAAATCAACAACACAATGTCTTATTTGGATAATTACTTTTAAGCAAATTGTCCAAACATTGTGTATCACTCCAAATAATTAGTTCTCTATCACGTTGATTTGAAGTCTTTCGAATCAACAAGCGTGTTTGCATTTCATTATTCTGATAAGGAAATGTGCAAGAGACTAATTCAGCATTGAGAATAGTTCATGATCCTTAAGCAGTTGTTGGCTTTTAGACCGAGCCAGCTCGACATCATTTTTGCGTGCAAAATTTTTGTGGCAGGTATGCTGGCGCTGTTTATTTCATTTGAACTTGATTTGATTAATCCAATGTGGTCGATTGGAACGGTCATGATTATCGCAAGTCCATACTCAGGTATGGTGTCTTCAAAATGTGTTTATCGCTTAGTAGGCACAGTTGCGGGCGCGATCATTGCTTTATTATTGACACCTCATTTTATTAATACGCCGTGGTTATTCACGATCATTTTATCTTTATGGGTAGGATTTGCCTTATACGTGTCCCTATTAGACCGTACCCCTCGCAGTTATGTGTTCATGCTGGCGGGCTATTCAACGGCAATGATTGTCTATAACGCGATTACTTATATTGATACCTATAACATTTTTGATATTGCGCTTGCACGCGTACTAGAAATTTCAGTTGGTGTCATTTCTACAGCAGTTGTTTCTGCAACACTTTTTCCTGTGCATATTGGCACGATGATTAAACAGCGTGTTAATAAAACACTGAATGATTTAGAAAGTACTTTTGAAAAGTTGATCACTGCGCAAGCGTCTTCAGAAAATTACACGCAAATTTTGTCTGTGATTACTCGAGATGCATCAGATATTCATGCACTAGCAGTGCATTTGAATTATGAAAAAGGTGAGCTTAAAGGCATGACTAAGCCGTTGCAGGAAATGCTGCATCAGGTTTCGTTAGTGGTTGCAAATCTGGTGGCTTTGTCTCAACGAGTCAAACAGCTTGAACAAATGCAGTTGATGAATTTAATGCCGCATCTCAATCTGATTCGACAACATACCTTGGCCTTCCTCAAGCAGGATAGAACATTAACACCAAATGACTTACTGACACTGCCAGTAGATTTTGAACATGATTTTTCTGAACTTATGCATTTAGCAACACCTGAGCAACAAATTGTGTTGGGTGCGTTAAAAATGGATGTGCGTCATTTTATTAGCAATACCTTAGCTGTGAAATTGTTATGGCAACAGATTCAACAAGGGAAAAAAGAAATTCCTGCTGAAATTACCGCAATTACCACTAAATATCCAAGTTTGCATCGTGATCATGGTATTGCAATTCGCGGTGTGATTAGTGCGGTATTGATTACTTTTATTGTGACTGGGGCATGGATTTTATCTGGCTGGAAGGCTGGTTTTATGATGGCGCAAATGGGCGCGATCACGGCTTGCATTTTGACCGCATTGGATAATCCTGTGCCTGTACTGCGTATTTTTATTTGGGGCAGTATTGTTTCTGCTGGTCTGGTGTTTTTATACGCTTTTGGAATATTTCCGCATATTACCCACTTTTGGCAATTGGCGTTGGTTTTATTTCCAGTGTTTCTTGTTGCAGTCAGTATGATGGCAAATCAGATGTTAATGCCTGTTGGGATGGTGCTTGGGATTAACACCATGATGGGGTTGAATCTCCACAATAAATACACGATGGATGCGGTGTCCTATTTAGATAGTTCATTCGCCATGATCCTAGGTGTGTTGGTTTCGTTAATTGTGATTGACTTGGTTCGTGCGGTTTCTCCAGATGCCAGTGCAACACGTATTTTGGCTTTACATTATCAAGCGATGCGACAAGCGCTGCACATGCCTTATGGTAGTGACTTTAAAATTCATCTACGCAGTATGTTAGATCGGGTTGGTGTACTGAATACCAAGATGGTACAGGATTCTGAAATTAAGGCTGCAATTCAAAATGCATTAATTGAAAGTAGCTCAATCGTTGATTTGGTTCGCTTACAAGAGATTAGTCAAAAGTTACCGCAACTTGTGGAGTTGCAGCATGAAGTGACCGTTTTACAAAACCAGCTTGCTGCGTATTTCCATTCGCAAGAAAAGCAAATATCAAGTTGGCATTTCCCTGTGCAAATTGTAAAGCAAGTGAATCAATTACAGCAGGTCGCTCAGCAGATCGAAGATGATGAGCTCCGTCAAAGATTACTAATTTCTTTAAATAATATTTGTAAAAGTATTGGGCATGTTTCTGCTGAAGATATGCACGCAGAGACGTCTGGTTTAGGTGTGTCTCATGGGTGAAATTAATGTTTATGGGATCTATTTCCCGATCCTACTGGTACAGGCTGTGATTGCTTATGTACTGTTTAAACTTCTGACACCAGCAACAGATCGCCTAATTCAAAAAGGTTGGATCGCATTACCAAGTATTTTTAACTTATGTTTTTACTTGGGTCTTATGTTGTTGGTGCATTGGTTGTTTGTTTGGTTGTGGGTTTAAGGTCTGTTTAGACGCTGTTCCTGAAATTAATGATTTAAAAATAAGGAGTAAAGGTGATGAACATGAATGTATTTGATGTGCGAAAGATCATACGTCCAATCGTATTGCTTGTTGCGGTTCTAATCGCATTTTATACCATCGTGCATTTATGGAATTACTACAATGCCGCGCCTTGGACACGTGATGGTCGTGTCCGTGGTGATGTGATTCAAGTCGCTTCAGATGTGAATGGCTTAGTCACAGAGGTGCTTGTTCAAGATAACCAGACGGTAAAAAAAGGTCAGGTTCTTTTTAAAATAGATGTTGCACGCCAAGCTTTGGATGTTGAGCAAGCAAAGTCAGACTTAGCAAAAGCAAAGGCTGGTTTGGCACAAGCACATGCAAATCTAGCAGGAGCTAAAGCCAGTTTGGTTAAAACTGAAGCCAATATGAAATTGGCTGAAAAGAATGCGGCTCGTTACGCTAGCTTAATGGACGGAGCAATTTCTAAACAAGAGCAAGATCAGGTGTTTGCAACACGTGATCAAGCACTGGCTGAGCGTGAGCAATTAACGGCAAGTATTGAACAGGCAAATGCGGCGATTCAACAGCAGCAGGCATTGATTGAAGTTGCCAATAGTAATTTACATTTGGCACAGTTGAATTTACATCGTTCTGAAGTGGTTGCACCTGCTGATGGTACGTTATCGAATTTTGATTTACGTGTTGGTAATTATGTGAAAGTTGGACAAGCTGTTGCAGCTTTACTTGATCGCCATCAGCTCTATGTTGTGGGATATTTTGAAGAAACTAAACTTGATCGTATTCATGTTGGTGATGCCGCAACGATTCAACTGATGGGTGATCGTCAAAAAATCCGTGGGCATGTGCAAGGTGTTGCGACAGGGATTGAAGATCGAGAACGTTCAGGTAGTTCCAATTTATTGGCCAACGTAAATCCGACATTTAGTTGGGTGCGCTTGGCGCAACGTGTACCTGTAAAGATTGTATTAGATGAGCAGCCGAAAAATCCATTGGCTTTTGTTTCGGGTCGTACTGCGACAGTTAGAATTATTGAGAAATAATCAATGCGTTTTTTTGATAGGCTTATTTATTCAGAAGTGAGTCTATAAATAGCGGCATCGAGTGCCGCTAAATGATAGAACGTAAATTGATTCTTTTAAGGTGTAATTCCCGCGGGATCACGATACCAACTTTGAATCAGCAGGGCAGCAGCAAAACTATCTGCGGATAAGCGTCTTGCCTGTCCTTTGTTTTGATAATACTCAAGCTCTTCTCGTGCTTCACGCGTGGTTAGACGTTCATCTACCATCCACGTTTCAATATTGGTTTGATGACGTAAACGACGTGCAAATTTTCGAGCACGCGCAGAAAGTTCTGACTCACTGTCATCCATATTTAAGGGTAGACCCACCAAAAACACATTAGGTTGCCATTCTTTGACTAGCTTGAGCAATTGATTCCAGTCAGGAATGCCGTCTTTCATCACAAATAAAGGAAGTGGATTGGCACTTTCAATGCTTGCTTGGCCAATCGCAATCCCCATTTTTTGTGTACCGAAATCAAAGGCCATAATGGATTGAGATGATTGCATATCAGGCATGCCCAATCTCTGAAGCGAACCAAGTACGATCTACCCCGATTTTTTTATAGGCAGCGTCCCAACGATCGCCATAAGGTAAGTTGAAGATCAAATCCATATCAGAATCACAGATCAACCAATCGCCACGCGCAATCTCTTCTTCAAGCTGGTTTTTACTCCAGCTCGCATAGCCTAACGCAATTTGATAGCGTCCAACACCTTCATTATGTGCAATTGCATCTAAAATATCTTTACTAGTGGTGATACAGACATTTTCACCGACTGCAATAGAGGAATGCCAAGTCGGTTGACCTGTATGTAAGACAAAACCCGCTTCAGGGCGTAAAGGGCCGCCTTGTAAAACAGCATGAGGCTGTACGTTATCTGCATCGATCTCTAAATCATTGAGCAACTCTTTGATTTGCAGTTCAGAAGGGCGGTTGATAATAATGCCTTGAGCACCTTCTTCATCATGGCGAGCAACATAAATCACAGTATTTGCAAAAAAGTCATCTGCCATGTCTGGTGGAGCGATGAGACAACGGTGAGTTAAATATTGTTTCGTCACCTAGGCGGTTCTCCATCAAAGTGTTGTGCTGATCTATATAGGTTCTTTTTATCAACATACAAGAGTTAATCGGATTTCGCCAATCATTTTCTGATATTTTGTCGCGAAACTTAGCTTGATTGGAACTTGAGTTGGCGTAATTGTTTTGCATGTTGTAAGGTCGTATCGTTGATTTCAACACCACCAGACATACGCGCCAATTCTAAGATCCGTTGTTCTTCATCTAATTCAATAATGGTGCTGCTGGCTGGATCTGTTTGTTGCTTTTTCACCAAGAGGTGTTGATCGGACTGGGCTGCAACTTGAGCTTGGTGCGTAATACAAAGTAATTGTACATGTTGAGCCAGATCAGCCAGTAAACGTCCGACGACTTCAGCTGTGCCACCACTAATACCCACGTCAATTTCATCAAAGACCAATACTTCTGCATCTGTTTTTTCAGCATTCATTACTTGCATCACTAAGGCAATACGCGACAATTCACCGCCTGATGCAACCCGTGCCAGTGGTTGTGGCGGAATGCCTTTGTTGGCTGTAAATAGCAGTTGAATGAAACTAAGACCCTCAGCATTTGCTGGTTCTAATGGCTCAAATTTAAACTCAAAATGTGCTTCAGGTAAGGCCAATGGCTTCACTTGCTCAGTCAATTGTCTGGCAAGTGGAATGGCCGCAGCACGACGGATTTCATCTAAATGTTGAGCTTTTTGCATAAAGTCTTGATATGAAACTTCAACTTGTTCCGCTAAAGTTTCTGGATCTTCGAGTTGATGCAGTTGCTCTAGCTCTTGCTGCCAAACTTCATATTCTTGTTTAAGCAGTTCAGGCTGTGTACGATGTTTACGTGCCAAACGATGGAAGACTTCAAGCGTAGCATTTAACTGCTCCATCCGTTCAGGATCAAAGCTTTGACGATCAATAAACTGACGCAAGCTTGCGGTCGCATCCTCTATTTCACTTTGTGCATTTAATAAGGAATTATAAATATTACTCAGTTGTTCGCTACGACCTGCATGAGATTCCAGTCGACGGATGATTGAGGCAACTTCTTGCGTGATATTCTGTTCAGCTTCATCTAAAACATTTAAGCCATAACCGCAGTCTTGCATGATATGTTCATGATGGCTGAGGCGATCAAACTCTTGTTCAATTTCACGATAATCAGTTTGCACAACATCTTCTAATTCTTCGATTTGTGATTCTAAGCTTTGTATTTTTTGAATACGAGTTGCTTGTGCATTTAAAGCGGCTTGATGTTGGCGAATATTATTTTGCCATGTGCTATAAGCTTCACGAACGGCATGAGCAGGATCAGCGAAGTTGTGATAACGATCCAGCCAATGCTTTGGATAAGGTGGTTCTAACAGCTGCTGTTGACTATGTTGACTATAGAGTTGAACGAGTAAACGTCCAATTTCTTTAAGTTCAGCCAGACTACTTGGTCGACCATTAATCCATGCCTTGCTACGACCCGTTGCGAAAATAACCCGTCTTAGGTGAATTTCACCTGAATCATCATCCAGTTCATGCTCTGTGAGCCAGTGAGCTTCAGCACTTTGAGGTTGATAACTAAATACCGCCGTGACATCGGCTTTATCTGCGCCATAACGAACGTAGTTGGTATCCGTGCGTTCGCCTAAGCATGCGGAAAGAGCATCTAACAATAATGATTTTCCTGCGCCTGTTTCACCCGTGAGAACATTAAACCCTTGTTCAATATCCAAAGCGAGATGGTCAGCAAGTGCAAAATTAATTAAAGTTAAATGGGTGAGCATAAACGCATCCAATGCACAGAATCTTTTGCTTAAAGATAGAGAAGTTTTAAATGGGCTACAAGAGTTGAATGTAGGATTTTCCTTATTTACTTGATAGATAGCTGAGTAGTGATCAGCATAATTTAAAGTTCTGGATAATTTTCTTGATTGATTTGTAGCGTAGCAACTTTTTTCTAAGTTTTAGTTGTTACGAAGGATTAAGTTTTTACTTTTCCAATTTGCCCACAGTAAATGAGCCATATATGGCACAAGGTCTAGTGCTGGGACAATATTTCACTTTATTTTTCCTCTTAACTCACAGCACAGCTGTTCGTCTTGCGCCCAGACAAAGCTTTGCTTTGTTAATTTTCGCCACTCGTAGCATAGCTACTCATCTTGCGCTCAGGCAAAGCTTTGCTTTGTTAATTCTCGTCACTTGTAGCATAGCTACTCGTCTTGCGCTCAGGCAAAGTTTCACTTTGCTTATCTTCGCTCAGGTATGAAAATTGCTATGTTTAGCCCAGAAAATGGATTGATTAGTTGTCACGGCACAATTAAACTACGTCCAGCATAACTTAATATAAATGCGGCATTATTTGGAGAGTACGCATGAGTTCAGTACAGTTTGATCATGTAACGGTCATCAAGAAATCGAATGTGTATTTTGGTGGGGCATGTATCAGCCATACAGTACAATTTGAAGATGGTACAAAAAAGACTTTAGGTGTGATTTTACCTACTGAGCAACCTTTAACGTTTGAAACACATGTCCCAGAGCGTATGGAAATTATTTCTGGCGAATGTCGCGTAAAGATTGCAGATAGTACTGAGAGTGAACTATTTCGTGCTGGACAATCATTCTATGTTCCAGGAAATAGTACTTTCCTAATCGAAGCTGATGAAGTGCTCGATTATGTTTGCCATTTAGAAGGTTAACCTATTTCCTGCTAAATCTAGTACACTAGAGTCAATAGAAATCCTGTAAAGTCATTTTGCAGGATTTTTTTATTAAATACTCTTGCGGAGCTATAATCGCTCCTCACCTGTAAAGTCACTTTGCAGGATTTTTATTTTTCGTTGAGATGAAATTGTTAGAGGTCGTTCATGGCAAAACCTGAATATTATTATGGCGTTCATTCGGTTGAGTCATTGTTGGAATTAGAGCCTGAACGTGTTTTAACTTTATTCACTTTAAAAGGTCGTGACGATCAACGTTTACAAAAAATATTACAACTCGCAGAGCCATTTGGAATTAGTGTTCAAAAGGCGAGTCGAGATAGTTTAGAAAAACTCGCTGGTTTACCTTTTCATCAAGGCGTAGTTGCTGCAGTAAGACCGCATCCGACTTTAAATGAAAAAGACCTAGATCAGTTAATGCAACAACATACTAATCCATTGTTATTGGCATTGGATCAAGTCACAGATCCACATAATTTAGGTGCATGTATTCGTACAGCTGCGGCCATGGGTGTTCAAGCAGTCATTGTGCCTCGTGATCGATCAGCAAGTTTAACGCCAACTGCGCGTAAAGTTGCAGCTGGTGGTGCTGAGAAAGTTAAATTCATTCAGGTCACCAATCTTGCCCGTACGCTAGCGCATTTAAAAGATACAACTCATACTCGTGTCATTGGCACAATGTTGGATGAAAAGGCTTTACCGATTCAACAGTGCGATTTTAATGGCTCAATCGTGATTGTTATGGGGGCAGAAGATACGGGATTAAGACCAATTACACAGTCACAATGTGATCAGACGGTTTATATTCCAATGATGGGTGATCTGCAAAGCTTGAATGTCAGTGTGGCAACTGGTATGGCACTTTATGAAGCTTGTCGTCAACGCAATAGTGTATAATTCACTTAATCTTCGTTTCACCTAATTTAAAATGACTGCTCGCTCACAAGGCTATTTATTTGTTCTGATTACAATGTGTATTTGGGGCGGGTTTACAATTTTTTCTCGGTTGAATGCGCATTGGCATGTGAGTGTTTGGGATCTGGTTGCAATGCGTTTTGCGATTGCCTCGATTATTTTACTTCCCGTTCTCATTTATAAAAAAGACTTTGCTTTTCTATGGGATCCAAAGCCGATTATATTGGCTTGTATTGGTGGCTTAGCATACTGCTTCACGGTCTATACCGCTTTTCTACATGCGCCCGCTGCACATGCTGCAATTTTCCTAAATGGCTGTATCCCATTATGTACCGCCGTCGCAGCTTACTTTTTATTTAAACAACCCTTTGATAAGCATACTTGGCTAAGTCTTGTAATTATGATCAGCGCATTAGTACTAATGAGCTATCTAATGTTACATGATCAAGCTTCAGCATTAGGATGGGGGGATCTACTGCTCTTCATCAGTGCAGTGTGGTGGGGCATTTTTACAGTTTTACTAAAACAATGGAAATTGTCGGCTTGGCATTCGACAGTCGGTGTTGTGATCTGGTCTGCTATCATTTACTTACCGATCTATCTTTTGTTTATTCCTAAACATTTTCATGATGCAGCACCAGTACATTTATTAATTCAAGGGCTTTTTCACGGGGTGTTGGTTGTGATTGTTGCGACACTTACTTACGTGGCTGCTATTGAGCGTTTAGGTGCATTTAAAACAGGTAGTATCGTGACGCTAGCACCTTTTATTGCTGCATTGATTGCTGTGCCACTACTCAATGAACCATTAAATGCAGCAATTGCTTGTGGACTAGTAGGTATGGCAATAGGAGCATTGCAGCCTTGGCGATGGTTTAGAAAAGACACCTTGGCTACCCAATTAGCTCAGCAAAAGCAAGACTAAAAACAATGTTCTGCTTTCTGTAAATACTCTAAATGTAAGGGCTTCAGTTGAGTGTGTAGATGCTCGAGCAGACCATCATTCAGAATAATATCATTTGCCCGTTTTTGTTTCTCTGAGCGAGACATTTGTGCTGCAATAATTTTACGAATTTGCTCTTCACTTTGACCATCCCTCTGACTTGCACGATCTAATTGAGTTTGTTCATCTGCATCAATAAGTAAAGTGTGCTGAACAAGTTCGTGCTGGTTCGTTTCAAAGAGTAGCGGAGAAACTAAAATAGCATATGGACTTTGTGCTTGTTGAAGTTGTTCAATAATCGATTGGCGAATAGCAGGGTGGGTGATTTGCTCTAAGGTGTGACGTGCTTCAGGGAATTGAAAGATGTGTTCACGTAATGCACGTCGATTAAGCGAGCCATCATTAGAAATTACCCAATCTCCAAAAGCTTCTTGAATAGCATTTAACGCAGACTGCCCAGGTTCAACCACTTCGCGAGCAACAATATCAGCATCAACCACTGTAATACCTTGGGACTCAAACCATTGGGTTGCAGCTGATTTACCACTACCAATGCCACCGGTGACGCCCAAAATAAAACCCATATTATCCACCTAAATATACCTTCATAATTTGATCACCCCATAAAAAGGCTATCCAACCTGCAATCGCAATATAGGGGCCAAATGCAAAAGGCTGATTTTCACCACGCATTTTCATTAAAATGATACCGATAATGGCACCAACTACTGAGGATAGTAGGATGATGAGCGGTAACATCATTGGTCCCATCCAAGCCCCTAGGGCTGCAAGTAACTTAAAGTCACCGTACCCCATTCCCTCTTTACCTGTGATAAGTTTAAACAGGTAGTAGACAATCCATAAGCACAAGAAGCCAATTAAATAGCCCCAGATTGCAGAACTTGGCGATGTGTAAATTGTAAAAGTATTAATCCCTAAACCCAAAGCTGCAAGTGGCAGAGTAAATCTGTCGGGTAGCAATTGAGTGTCAAAATCTATAAACGTTAAGGTGATCAATACCCATGTCAATAATAGACCTAATAGCATTTGAATCGTTGCACCAAATACAACTGCAACGATTAATGAGCAGACCATTGTCAGTAATTCAATAAAAGGATATCGAATACTAATCGGATTCTGGCAAGTACCGCATTTACCACGCAATACAAGCCAACTGATGACTGGAATATTTTGATACCAACGAATTGGGCTGTGGCATTTTGGGCAAGTTGATGCGGGTTTACTCAGTGTTAGTTTGTCTTCATCAATGATGGGTTGCTCGGGATGTAAAAGCATTTGACATTCTTGATGCCATTCCTGTTCCATCATCTTTGGTGTGCGGAAAATAACAACGTTGAGAAAACTGCCAATGCATAAACTAAAAAGCCCAACTGCAATATAAAGCGCAGTTGGGTTATCAACTAAATATGAAATGACTTGTTGCATTAGACTACAGAGCCCATTTGGAAAATTGGAAGATACATAGCAATTACTAGACCGCCTACCAATACCCCTAAAATAGCCATAATTAAAGGTTCCATCATAGAGGTTAAGCCATCAACAGCATTATCAACCTCATTTTCAAAATGTGTTGCCACTTTATCCAACATGCTATCTAAAGCACCAGACTCTTCACCAATCGCAACCATTTGGATCGCCATAGAGGGGAAACGATTTGAGACTCGCATGGCAAATTGAAGCTGTTGACCTGTTGCAACATCTTCTCGAATTTTCATTACAGCTTCCTCATAAACAACATTGTTAGTCGCTCCTGCTGTGGATTCCAGTGCATCGATCAATGGTACACCTGCGGCAAAGGTTGTTGCTAATGTGCGACTGTAACGAGCAATAATGGCTTTATAAACAAGATCACCAAAAATTGGTAGTTTTAATGCTAATTTATCAAGACTATCTCTAAACTTTTTACTACGTTTTTTTGCTTCTAGAAAAGCAGCGATGATGAAGCCAATCACAATAATCAGAATAAACCAGTATTCTTGCATCCAATTGGACATATTGACGACCATTTTAGTAAATGCTGGGAGATCTGCGCCAAAAGAGCTAAATAAATCTTGAAAAACAGGAACTACTTTGACCATCAGGATAATTGTAACAATGACTGCAACAATGATAACTGAGATAGGATATTTCATGGCTTTTTTAATTTTTTGTTTTAGCAATTCACTTTTTTCTTTATAGATTGCTACTCGATCAAGCATGGTTTCAAGTGCACCAGATTGCTCCCCTGATTCGACTAAAGAACAAAATAAGTTATCAAAATATTGTGGATATTTTTTTAGTGCCCCAGCAAAAGTATTCCCCCCCTCGACTTCACCTTTAATGCCAAGTACAACTTCTCGCATAGCAGGGTTTTCTAGTCCTTCAGCAACAATTTCAAAGCCTTGTACTAATGGAACACCAGCTTTCATCATTGTTGCTAATTGGCGTGTGAAAATCGTAATGTCTAGGGTGGAGACTTTCTTTTTCATGAAACCTTCAAGAATATTCTTCCTTTTTTCACGAATATTCTTGATAGTGACACCTTGTTTCCGTAATGTAACTTTAGCTAAAGCCATATTACGAGCAGGTAATTCTCCTTTAATCTTTACCCCTTTGCGATCAACCCCTTCATAAGCAAAAGTAGGCATCATTTGCGCTTTTTTAGCTGCCATGACCATTAATCCTTGTTATTAATTTTATTCACTTGTTACTCGATTTACTTCCTGTAAAGAAGTAATTCCTTGCATCACTTTTTTTAACCCAGAACGACGTAAGTTGTTAAAGCCTGCTTTTTCTGATGCCGCTGCAATTTGTAGGGCGTTGCCATCTTCCATAATAATTTTAGAAATTTCAGGCGTCACTTTCATGACTTCATAAATACCAACACGACCTTTATAACCTTCCCTACATTCTGAACAGCCAACAGGTTGAAATAGTTTTAATTCAGGATCAGCGAAGTCTTGCTCTGTGAACCCTAATTCTAGAAGACTTTGTTTAGGGATATCGACAGGTGCTTTGCAATGTTGACATAAGCGACGTGCCAATCGCTGTGCAATAACAAGATTGACAGATGTCGCAATATTGAAAGATGGAACCCCCATATTACGTAATCGGGTAAGTGTTTCTGGTGCACTGTTTGTATGTAAAGTAGACATTACCATATGACCTGTTTGCGCTGCTTTAATTGCAATTTCAGCAGTTTCGAGGTCACGAACCTCCCCCACCATGATGATATCAGGATCTTGACGTAAGAAGGCTTTTAGGGCTGCGGAAAACGTTAAACCTGTTTTGGGATTGACGTTGACCTGATTAATACCTTCTAAGTTAATTTCTACAGGATCTTCCGCGGTAGAAATATTGGTATCTTCTGTATTTAGAATGTTTAAACCAGTGTATAAGGACACTGTTTTACCAGATCCTGTAGGACCAGTAATGAGGAGCATACCTTGCGGCTTTTCTAATGCTTCTAAGAATAGTGCTTTCTGTTCATCTTCATATCCCAGTGCTTCGATACCTAGCATCGCGCTTGATGGGTCTAGAATACGTAGAACGAGCTTTTCACCGAATAAGGTTGGAAGAGAGTTAACACGGAAGTCAATCGCTTTAGTCTTAGAGAGTTTAAGTTTAATACGACCATCTTGTGGCATTCGTTTCTCAGAAATATCCATTTGTGACATTACTTTCAAACGTGAAGCTAATCGATTCGCCATTTGTAATGGTGGATTCGCAATTTGTCTAAGAACGCCATCAACTCGATAGCGTACACGGTACATTTTCTCATAAGGTTCAAAGTGTAGGTCAGATGCTCCCATGCGAATTGCATCAATTAATAACTTATTGATGTATTTAACAATTGGGGATTCATCACTTTGGGCGACGTCATTTTCATCTTCATCCTTAGATGTACCACTCTCAACATCAATACCCTCTAAATCAAAATCTTCATCATCACCAAAATCAAAGCTACCCGTGTCACCAAACTGTTGTTCAATCAGTTTTTCTAATTTGTTATGTTCAACAATAATCGGTTCGATATTAAGTTTAGTATTGAAGCGAATTGCATCTAAGGCATCAATATTGGTGGGGTTGCTGGTTGCTACATATAAGATTTGACCACGCTGTACCAAAGGCACAATTCGATGTCTTTGGATTAGTTTTTGATCTGTAATTTCGCGAGGAAGAATGGCTGTATCGTAAACAGCTAAATCAAATAGTGGTTCACCAAACTCGAGTGAAATGCTTTCCGCAATTATTAGAGGCGATATTCGTTGGTGCTCAATCAGATGAGCAACAATATCTTGTTTAGCCTTTTTTGCAGCATCAATTGCGGTTTGCATATTTGACGCAGTCAAATGACCATCATCGACTAAACGTCGAATAAACCCCGAAAACTTTGGAGACGTATGTAATCCTGACATCTGTCCGCCTTATGACAATATGGTTATAATAGCTATATAACAAAATTATACTTTTGTTACGCAAAAATACTACTAGTGAAAGTGTTGTTTTTGACTTGGTTCACGCTGAAAACCTTGAACTAATCGAGTCTTTTGGGAATTAATTTTTATAATAAAAGCAATCAGAAAAAAATAAAAAAAGTTGCGCTTAGAAAATTTAATCTTTTTTTATATAGCTATCCTATTTCTTTTTCATTTCGTAGCTTACAAATTTTTTCGTTGCTTTAACTTTACACATTATAAAAAAACTGAATTTTCTAAAAATACGTGTAAAATATGCAGCATTTTTTAGAAATTAACAGTAGGTGGGCGAAGTATGTCGAGTTCGACGATTACCCCTTGGGTTGTTGGTAATTGGAAATTAAATCCAATGCGTGCTGACGCTCTCCAATTAATAGAAGAATTTAAAGCTTTGTTAGAACAGCAGTCGATTTCTCCTGAGTACTGTCATATTGGCGTGGCGCCAACTGCAATCGCATTGACTGCGGTAAAAGCTCAGCTGAATGGTGCGAACCGAAAAATTTATACCGTTGCTCAAGACGTTTCTAGAATAGCTGGAACAGGTGCTTATACTGGCGAAGTAAGTGCTGAGCTCTTAAAAGATAGCCAAATTGAATTCGTTTTAATTGGTCATTCAGAGCGCCGTGAGTTATTTGGTGACAATGTCGAAATTCTAAAAACAAAGTTACAAAACGCTTTAAAAGCAGATTTAACTGTGATTTATTGTGTGGGTGAGAGTCTTGAGCAGCGTGAGCAAGGTCAGGCTGAACAAGTTGTTTTACAGCAGATTTGTGATATTGCATCCGTGGTTCAATCAGAGAAATGGCAGAATATTGTGATTGCTTACGAGCCGATTTGGGCAATTGGTACGGGTAAAACAGCCTCTCCAGCAGACGCACAAGCGATGCACGCTAAAATTCGTGAAGGCCTAAAACAAATTACGCCATTCGGAGCGGATATGGCGATCCTTTATGGTGGTAGTGTAAAAGCTGAAAATGCAGTTGAATTAGCAGCATGCCCAGACATTAATGGTGCTTTGGTTGGTGGTGCATCATTGAATGCTGAATCTTTTTACCAAATCGCAAAAGCATTTGCTCAAAGCAAATAACGAGGAATAGAGATGTATAGTTTTATACTCGTTGTACATATCATTTTAGCAATTTTGATCATTGCTTTGGTTCTAGTACAACAAGGTAAAGGTGCGGAAGCAGGGGCATCATTTGGCGGCGGCGGCGCGGCGACAGTTTTTGGTGCTTCAGGCGCTGGCAACTTTTTAACGCGTTTAACTGCAATTTTTACAGCTTTATTTTTTGCTACAAGTTTAACTTTAGCTGTATTTGCAAAAAAACAAACGACAGATGCGTATAGTCTAAAATCTGTACAAACCACAACGGAAGCACCAGCTACATCGTCTGAAACTTCATCAAACGCGCCTAAAACGACTGAATAAGTTGAATTAAGACTTTCCTTTTTAGTTTTAAAGGAATAGAATGCGTCCCACAAAGCTGCGGTGGTGGTGGAATTGGTAGACACGCTACCTTGAGGTGGTAGTGCTTTCGGGCGTGGGGGTTCAAGTCCCCCCTTCCGCACCAAACTTAATAACCAGTAAGTTTGGTGTATGCAGTGATTGTTGATGCGGGATGGAGCAGTCTG
>NZ_DJLC01000146.1:55544-55672 GCF_002434875.1 Acinetobacter sp. UBA6526
GTTCAAATCCAGCTCCCGCTACCATTTGATTAAGGTGCAACTTAATCAAGCAAATATGAAAACTTAGATTGACTTTTTTTTATGTTTGTATATAATTTTTGCACGTTGATGCGGGATGGAGCAGTCTG
>NZ_DJLC01000153.1:0-1382 GCF_002434875.1 Acinetobacter sp. UBA6526
CATCACTAAATGAATCAGGCGTTACATTCAAAATTCCCATAACATGAGGTTGCGATAAATCTAATGTAAAACGACCACCCTGTAATTGTCGTTGTGGTAATGGCATCAACTGCATCAAAACTCTCCACACTTTAATGATGGTATTTTAACAACAGATAATGCCTGTCATGACTGATTTATTTTCAACTTAGTCTAAAATCCAAACAAAAAAAGAGCGACCGAAGCCGCTCTTTTTATTACAACGAATATTAGCCCATTGCTGGCAATGGTGGCGGTGTAGATGGACCATCTTTAGGCGGTTCAAATTCAGCCACAGGGTTCTCAGCAACATACACTTTCGGTGGTTGTGGTTCACGACCTTCCATGATGTCTCGGATTTGGTCACGATCAATCGTTTCCCATTCCATCAAGGCTTTCACCATTGCGTGTGCGATATCTTTATTATTTTCCAAGATATCACGTGCAACTTTATACTGTTCATCTAATATGCGACGAACTTCTTCATCAACTTTTTGCTGTGTTGCTTCAGAAATCGTACGGCTACCAACATTACCGAAGAAACCATTTTGGTTTTCATCTTCATAAACCATTACGCCAAGTTTATCTGACATACCGTATTTCGTAACCATTGCACGCGCCATTTTCGTTGCACGTTCAAAGTCATTCGATGCGCCAGTCGACATTTGATTAATGAAAACTTCTTCAGCAATACGACCACCAAACAAGATTGAAAGTTCATTCAACATCTTATCTTTATAGTGGCTCGTTTGATCTTGTTCTGGAAGCTGCCATGTCACACCAAGCGCCCAACCACGTGGCATAATAGTAACTTTATGCACAGGGTCTGTACCCGGTAAAATTTCAGCAACAATCGCATGTCCCGCTTCATGGTAAGCCGTCGCACGACGTTCTTCTTCACGGATGACCATCGACTTACGTTCTGGACCCATGTAGATTTTGTCTTTAGCATCTTCAAAGTCATGCATATCAACCGTGTTTTTATTACGGCGAGCAGCAAACAATGCAGCTTCGTTCACCAAGTTTGCTAGTTGTGCACCAGAAAAACCAGGTGTACCACGGGCAAGGACTTTAACATCAACACCAGTTACAGACGGAAGCTTCTTCAAGTGAACATTTAAAATCTGCTCACGACCACGTATGTCTGGTAAACCAACCATCACTTGACGGTCAAAACGACCTGGACGAAGTAATGCTTTATCAAGAACATCTACGCGGTTAGTCGCAGCAATCACGATAACGCCTTCATTGCCTTCAAAACCATCCATCTCAACAAGCATTTGGTTTAAGGTTTGCTCACGCTCATCATGACCACCACCTGTACCTGAACCACGATGACGACCAACAGCATCAATCTCATCAAT
>NZ_DJLC01000153.1:1694-6210 GCF_002434875.1 Acinetobacter sp. UBA6526
AGCATCAATCTCATCAATAAAGATGATACAAGGCGCGTGGCGTTTCGCTTGTTCAAACATATCACGAACACGCGATGCACCCACACCAACGAACATTTCGACAAAGTCAGAACCAGAGATACTGAAGAAAGGTACTTTAGCTTCACCAGCAATTGCTTTTGCTAATAATGTTTTACCTGTACCTGGAGGACCAACCATCAATACACCACGAGGAATGGTCGCACCAAGACGTTTAAATTTGGCAGGGTCTTTTAAGAAATCAACGATTTCAACCACTTCTTGTTTTGCTTCATCACAACCAGCAACATCACTAAACGTTAACTTAATTTGATCTTCAGATAACATTTTTGCTTTTGATTTACCAAAACTCATAGGGCCATTTTTGCCGCCAGCACCACCACCCATATTACGCATGAAGAACATGAATAATAGGATAATAAGTAAGACTGGGAAGCTCGCAATGAGAAGTTGCATCAAAATGCCTTGACGTTGCGGCGCTGTACCCTCAACCACTACATTTTGTTTATTCAAGCTTGGTAGCAATTCAGTGTCTTCTACTTGTGGACGAACCGTTTCGAAAGAAGAACCATTGGATTTTTCACCACTAATATTTAAACCGTCAATTGTGACTTGTTTAATCTGCCCAGCATTCACCGCTGCCACGAAATCTGAGTATTTCATCGCTGCAGGTTTATTGCGGTCACTGACGTTGCTAAAAATCAAAATCAGAACACCGAGTATGATGAGCCACAATACGGCATTCTTGAAGTAATCGCTCAAGGCTTTATTCCCATATCAATCTAATTTGATCATACCTAATCTTGGCTGACCTTCACAAAAACAGCAATGAATTTGCGTTGCAAAAAACTTAAAAGGTACAAAATGCACAATTTTTAACAACTTGGCAAGTACACTTTTTATTGCAATGCCTTTTTACGACCTTGCCCAATCAAAAAAACCTCTTTTGATCGCGCACGTGAAGCCGCAGGTTTGGCTGTTTTTAATACATCAAAACTATCGACCACTTGTTTTCTGAACTCATCAAAACCAGAACCTTGGAACACTTTAACCACAAACTGTCCGTTTGGTCCTAATACTTTCTGAGCAAAATCCAAAGCCAATTCACATAAGTAAATTTGACGAGGTTGATCAACAGCCCTATTACCTGATGTATTGGGGGCCATATCAGAAATTACAATGTCTACTTGACGCCCATTTAAAATATTTAACAATTTTTCAAAAACTTCTTCTTCTCGGAAGTCACCTTGCAAGAAGGTCACATCTGGAAGTGCATCCATTGCTAAAATATCAGAGGCAATGACTAAGCCATTTGCACCGACTAATTTACCAGCGATTTGAGACCAACTTCCTGGTGCTGCACCTAAGTCAACCACCGTCATACCAGGTTTGATCATTCTATATTTTTCTTGGATTTCGAGTAGCTTATACGCTGCCCGAGCACGATAGCCCTCCTTTTGTGCCTTTTTCACAAACGGGTCATCTAAGTGCTCTCTCATCCATGCACGACTGCTTTTAGACAATTTTTGATTGGTAATGCGTGTCGCCATAACTCACTAAATTAAAAAAACTTCTGATTAGTCATTGTACGTGAAAATTACTCTCATTACAGTACGGATGTACTTCATTCACACGAAGTTTTACAGATTTTTTCCGATAAGTATAATTGATGATTCCAAGTGTGTTTTCACACAATTTATTCTACATGCTGGCATGCTAAATCTATCTAAGATTCGGGATGCAAGTTATACTAAGTCGTTTTTCGAATCAGGTATTTTTAATGGCGGCTTTATCTATCCATGAACGTAAACGTTTACGTCAAATTGGTCATGCACTTAACCCAGTTGTAATGATTGGCAGCCAAGGTCTTACAGAAAGCGTCATTGAAGAGACAAATCGTGCACTTAATGATCACGAATTAATCAAAGTGAAAATTGCTGGTGAAGATCGTGATGCTCGCGCCGCTGTCATTGATGCGATTGTTGAAGCAACTGGCGCAGAATCTGTACAGAAAATCGGTAAAATTGTTTTGCTTTATAAAAAAGCTGCAAGACAAAACCAACATCTTTCTAACTTAGTTCGCTTTGCTCATTTAAGTAATAAGTAAGATCAATGGCAAGTTATGAACTTTCCGCTTTCGATCGCTTCAGTGCCATTACTGTCGTTGGAGCAATTGAGCAAGAGACCCCAGCCACGTTAAATATTGGCTTTTGGGTTCGAGATCCCAATCGGTTTTTAATTTACCCAGAACAAGTTACAGCACATCCACGCCAAGACTATTTATGGGAACAAACTTGCTTTGAAATTTTTATTGGTGTGAAAGATCAAGATTTTTATAGAGAGATTAATCTTTCCCCTTCTCAAGCTTGGCAAGTTTATCAATTTGAAGAATATCGTTTTCCAGAAGAGATGCCGCCCCTCGCAGCATATGACATTGAATTAAATCATTTACAACGTACCCATTATGGGTTGAATGTAAGTTTAGATTTATCTCAATTTATGCGACAGCACCAATTAAAGTGGGCTGATCTCTATCTTGGTTTAAATGCTGTATTGAATACCACACAAGGTATGCACTATTTTGCAATGCAACATAGCAGCCCTCAAGCTGATTTCCATAATAAGCGCGATTGGCTACACCAATTCTAAAAATGAAAAAAGCGAGAAAAGAATTTCTCGCTTTTTTTAACTGACTACTAAAAGTGTGAATTAGCTCGCGCGAACTTTATTCCAAGCTTCAACCGCTTGCTCTTTAGTACGTTTAAAGCTGCCAACCAAAGTATCTTTATGTTTCACAGAGATTTGGCTGATGTCATCTTTTAGTTCTTTACTTACTTTAGTTAAATCTTCGATTAAAGCATTTAACTCAGTTTTTAATGCATTTGTTAATTCAACCAAGTTACCTTGTGAAGAATTAAGTTGAGTTTTAATCACTTCAATACGCTCTAACAGATCTTGCTTGATTTGAGCAAGTTGACCTTGAATATTTTGATTTAACTCTTTAGCTTCCGCCTCAATTTTCTCTTGAGTTTCAGCAAGTGCTTCTTTTACCTGCTCTTGAGTTTCTGTGATCACTTCCTTTGCTTGTTCTTGAGTTTCAGCAATCACTTCTTTTGCCTTAGCAGTTTTCTCAGCAACAACTTCTTTTGCTTTTGCTGTTTTTTCTGCAACCGCTTCTTTCACCTCAGCAGTCTTTTCAGCGACAACTTCTTTCACTTCAGCTGTTTTCGCAGCAACAGTTTCTTTAGCCTTTGTTGTTTTTTCAACAACAGCTTCTTTCACTTCTTCAGTTGCAGCTACAGCGTTTTGATTCTCAGCCATGTTGGTTCCCCTCATTATTGATTGTTGATTTTTTGGCTTAATATAAGATAAAGCTCTTTCATTTTGGACCAATAAAAAATTGTTAGACAATTTGCATAATATCTCACGATACCGATAAAAGAATGAGTTATTTGGCAATAGACAGATTTGTACTTAAGCTTTTAAGAGAATTCGACCAATTCCTGATTTTATAAATAAAACACATAGACTTTTCACGTTCTCATGCGTATAATGCGCTGTTAAGTTACAAGCGAGCAGACTGGAAGGAGGGGCATGTTTTTTATAGACAGCCTACCTTTTTTTATGTCTTCTCGCTTTTTTACAGCCTTATTTTTGTGGTTTTAGTTCAGGAGCTTTGGTTTGAGCACCCCCGCCATTTTAGCCCTCGCAGATGGAACGGTCTTTAAAGGAACGTCTATCGGTGCATCGGGATGTACGACTGGTGAAGTCGTTTTTAATACTGCAATGACTGGTTATCAAGAAATCTTGACTGACCCTAGTTATGCGCAACAAATTGTGACGTTGACTTATCCTCATATTGGAAATACAGGCTGTAATAGCGAAGACGTTGAATCAGGTCGCATCCATAAAGTATGGGCGAATGGTTTGATTATTCGTGATCTTCCTTTATTACATAGCAACTTCCGTTCTGAACAATCATTAAGCGAATATTTAGAGCAACACAATGTTGTTGCTATCGCTGACATCGACACACGTAAATTGACTCGTATTTTACGCGACAAAGGTGCACAAAATGGTTGCATCCTTGCTGGTGAAAATATCACAGAAGAAGAAGCAATTGCGAAAGCACGTGAATTCGGTGGTTTAACTGGTTTAGATCTTGCGAAAGAATGTTGTGATCCTGAAGGCTTTGAATGGACTGAAGGTTCATGGACTTTAGGGAATGGCTTCACTCAACCAGAATTAAAATATCATGTGGTTGCATACGATTATGGTGTCAAAACCAACATCTTACGTATGCTTGCAGACCGCGGTTGTAAATTAACAGTTGTTCCTGCACAAACACCAATTGAAAAAGTTTTAGCTTTAAATCCAGACGGCGTGTTCTTGTCAAATGGTCCTGGTGATCCAGCAGCATGTGACTATGCAATTGAAGCAGTTAAAACACTGGTTGATACAACAAACTTACCTGTATTCGGTATTTGTTTAGGTCATC
>NZ_DJLC01000195.1:0-10392 GCF_002434875.1 Acinetobacter sp. UBA6526
AAAAATCAGCGTCCAGAACTTTGGAATCTTTACAACGGTAAAGTAAACAAAGGCGAAAGTATTCGTGTGTTCCCTTTGTCTAACTGGACTGAGTTAGATATTTGGCAGTATATCTATTTAGAAAATATTCAAATTGTTCCTCTTTATTTCTCTGCTGTACGTCCAGTGGTTGAGCGTAGTGGTACGTTGATCATGGTAGATGATGAACGTATGCGTTTGAAAGAGGGTGAAGTTCCACAAATGAAATCAGTACGTTTCCGTACACTTGGTTGCTACCCATTAACAGGTGCAGTTGAGTCTGAAGCGGATACATTGCCTGAAATTATCCAAGAAATGCTTTTAGCAACAAGTTCAGAGCGTCAAGGTCGAATGATTGATCATGATGAGGCTGGCTCAATGGAAAAGAAAAAGCAGGAAGGTTATTTCTAATTTCCTTAAGCGAATCCCTCTTTTAAAAGAGGGAGTTAGGGAGATGAAAACCGATTTCTAAAGAATATGTGGAGTTTTGAGCAATGTCTCATCAATCAGATCTTATTAGCCAAGACATCTTGGCGTATTTAAACCAGCATGAAAATAAAGACTTATTACGCTTTTTAACATGCGGTAATGTAGATGATGGTAAAAGTACTTTAATTGGTCGTCTTCTTTATGATTCTAAACTGATTTATGAAGATCAGTTGCAAGCGGTTACCCGCGACAGTAAGAAAGTTGGGACTACAGGTGATGCACCTGACCTTGCTTTACTTGTTGATGGTTTACAAGCTGAACGTGAGCAAGGTATTACCATTGATGTTGCTTATCGTTATTTCTCAACTGAAAAACGTAAGTTCATTATTGCTGATACACCAGGGCATGAGCAGTACACGCGTAACATGGCTACAGGCGCATCGACTGCTGATCTTGCGATTATCTTGATTGACGCGCGTTATGGTGTCCAAACACAAACACGTCGTCATTCATTTATTGCAAGCTTGTTAGGTATTAAAAATATCGTTGTTGCGATCAATAAAATGGATTTGGTCGAGTTCTCAGAAGCGCGTTTCAATGAAATTCAAGTTGAATATGATGCATTTGTGAATCAACTTGGCGATCGTCGTCCTGAAAATATTTTATTTGTTCCAATTTCTGCACTGAATGGTGATAACGTCGTTAATCCATCAGCAAGTACGCCGTGGTACAAGGGTGAAACCTTGATGAGCATTCTTGAATCAGTGGAAATTAAGCGTGAATCGAACAAACAGGAATTCCGTTTCCCTGTTCAATATGTGAACCGTCCTAACCTTGATTTCCGTGGTTTTGCTGGAACAATTGCACTAGGCGAAATTCGTGTTGGCGATGAAATCGTTGCATTACCATCGGGCAAGAAATCAACAGTAAAAGAAATTGTTACTTTTGATGGAAATCTTGAACAAGCTGCTGCGGGTCAAGCTGTTACCTTAACGCTCAATGATGAAATTGATATTTCTCGCGGCAACGTACTTGTGCGTGCTGGTGAGCAACCTTTGATTTCACGTAGTGTGCGTGCTTCAGTGGTTTGGATGAATGAGCATCCTTTAGTAAAAGGGAAGTTGTACAACGTAAAAATTGGTACGCAAACAGTTCCTGCCAAAGTCACTGCAATTAATTTCCGTGTAAATGTTAATACACTTGAGCACACACAGGTTGAAGAACTTGAACTGAATGCGATTGCTGATGTTGTGGTTGAGTTCGATGCACCAGTTGTATTCGACCAATATCAAGACAGCCGTTACACAGGCTCATTTATCTTTATTGATCGTTTAAGCAACGTGACTGTCGGTGCTGGTATGGTTGAAGCAGCAGTAGAATGGACTGCACACAGTAATCCTGTGACTGCGGAAGATCGTGCTGCTCGTTTAGGGCAAAAGCCTGCAGTGATTGGTGTGTCTGCACAGTTAATCGAGAAAGCTCAGGCTTTGGAAAGCTTATTGATTCAACAAGGTGTGGTTGCGATTGCAAAAGCCAATTTGACGGCTGAGCAAATTGCATTGTTACGTGAAACAGGTGTGGTGGTTATTACGACAACTGTTGAAGGTACAGATACGGAAATTGCCGCTGAAACGGTTGAAGAAGCCGCTGAAAAAGTGGTGGAACTGGTTCGTCTTTAATTGATCGAGTCAATTGAAAAAAACCCGCTTAGGCGGGTTTTTTATTTTTGAATTAGACATTTTAGAATGCATTTTTAGATAATTTAAAAATATATTCTTGAATATCTTTTGGATAGTTGTGGATTAAAGCGATAAGCATTTGTTTATCACCTTGATATAAAGCACGGGTTGCTTCTTCATAATTCGGCATATCGCCTAACATTGCAGACATAAAGCGATCAGTGGCTTGTTTTGCCAGCATCTTATTGCTTTCAGAGTTTGGATCATCCAGTTCTTTATCGATCAGTTTGCGAATAATCGCAGAAGCACTGGCACTCTGCTGGTCTAGCCAATCCCAGTGCTTTTTCTGTAAGGTGATTTCTCGAGAAATTACCCCAAGTTTCGGGCGTCCAACTTTTTTAGTTGGTTCAGGTTCAGCATATCGCTCACGAATTTCTTGTTCAGAGCCAGTGTAATCAAAATCAATTTGCCTGCCATTTTGATCATTAAAAATCAAAATATTTTCAGTCGTTTCTTGAAGTTGTTTAATCTTTAAGATGAGTTCCATCATTTCACCACTTGCAAGATAGCGATCACCTGAAAAAGAGGTATAGGTTGTTGAACTATTCATATTCTAAAAATCTAATTTTATACGGGTAAAATAATATTATCAGGGTAAAACTATTTTTGCAAATCCTACTGTAGGATAGACGCCATTCATATTATTTTTTTTATGATGAATAGAGCAAATGAATAGATTGAAAGTTAGTAAGCGAAAGATGCAATTTTAAATTTTTATTCTGCTTTGATAGGGCTTTTATGAGACAATATCCTTTCATATTTTTTGTATTTGGACTCCCATGACTGATTATTCTCCAGAATCTTTAAGCGATATCGAAGTTTTAGACATTTTACAGTCTATGAAAAAAGATGTGCTTGATAGTGAAGCAAAAGAGATAATTCGTAATGGTGGGAAAGCTGGGCGTCAAGAATCACACAAACAAGCTTTAGTAGCGCTAAATACAAGTTTTGAAGAAAAATTTGTTGAAGCTGTGACACTTGCTTTGGGATTAAATGCGGGGCAGGCGAAAAAAATACGTTATAAGAAAGATCGTGTTCGTATCTTGAAAGTACGTGGTATTGATTATCTTGCGATTGATGGAGCGGAAACAGCACAAGTATTATCTCAAATTGCACAGGCAATTACACGTGAAGATGCAATTGTGACGGAAGGCTTACACAATATTTTTCCATTTTGGAAGGAAGGCTGGCCAATGGTACAGTTTGATAATGCTTATAAAATCTTGGCTGAAGACATTTCGATCCACTACCAAGCAACTTTAGACCAACTTATTGCTTTATATGGTGGAAATTAATTTCTATTCAAGTTTAGAATGATGTAAATCAAATCATTAAAATAACAAGGATGTTGGCTTTATGAATCAACAATTAGAATTACCGCAAGAGGCGTTACAAGCATTGCGATCGGGGCAGTTGATTGAGGCAATTAAAATAACTCGTGAAAAAACAGGACTTGGTTTAAAAGAGTCAAAAGATTTAGTTGATCAATATTTAAATGATCATCCTAATGAACAATCACATTTACAAGAACAATTGGCGCAACGTAGTCGGGGTGGGCTTAAGTTCGCTGTGTTTATATTCTTGTTGATTGTGATTATCGCTTGGATGATATGGAAGTAATAAAAAGCCCAATTAAATTGGGCTTTTTATTTATTCAGATGAGGTTGTCGTTTCGGTTTCTTGACTCGGTAAAATCTGAGTAACAAGCAATTGGTCAATTTTATAATGATCAATATCGACAACTTCAAATTTAAAGCCCGCATATTCTACAGCATCGGCTGGGCGTGGAATTTTGCGAAGACGGTACATGATGAAACCTGCGATGGTTTCATAATTTTCATTTTCAGGAAATTCTTCGATTTCTAAAACATGTTTTACATCTTCAATAGGCGTACTACCATCAATTAGCCATGAATGATTATCACGTTTAATGATCTGTTGCTCTTCATCCATTGGTGTGACCCAGTCACCCATTACGGTAATCATGATGTCACTCAGCGTAATTACACCGACAACCAAAGCGTATTCATTGATAACAACAGCGAATTTCTCTTTAGTTGAACGGAAACGATCCAGTAACTCGGATAAAGTCAACGTATCTGGAATAATCAGAACATTGCGAATCGTTGATTCATTTAGCTGGGTAAATGATTGATTATTCAAAATACGAACTAAAATATCTTTGGCATCGACATAGCCAATCACTTGATCAATATGTTCGTTACAGACTAAAAACTTTGAATAAGGATATTCGGCAAGCTTTTGACGGATACTTTCTTCTGGTTCAGTCAAGGTAAAGAACACAACATTTTCGCGTGTTGTCATACTAGATGGAACAGTTCTTTCTTCAAGCTCAAATACATTTTCAATAAAATGATGTTCTTGTTTTTGCAGAACACCAGCTTGAGCACCTGCATCCATCACCGCTGAGATATCATCAAAGGTAATATTATCATCACGAATTGTATTAACTTTAAACAGACGAAATAACAGGTTCGCTATTGCATTAATTCCCCATGCAAGCGGCTTACAAATTTTGATAAAAACTTGAATAGGTTCAATGACACTAATAGCAATTTTTTCAGGGGCGATCATTGCCAAGCGTTTTGGCATGAGATCAGCAAATAAAATGAAGAGTGATGTTACCAATGTAAATGACAGTGCAAAACCAATGGTTTCTAGCCAAGGGCCTGCATAAAACTGTTTGATCATTTCAACGAAAAACGGGCGGAACGCAGCCTCACCGAGGATACCACCCAAGATTGCGACAGCATTTAAACCAATTTGAGATGCCGCAAAAAAATCAGCAGATTGCTCTTGTAGATCTAAAACTTTTTGAGCACGCGTTTCACCAGATTCGGCTAAAATTTTTAATTTAACTTTACGAGCGCCAGCTAATGCAATTTCTGTAAGTGATAAAAAGCCTGCCGCTGAAATCAGCAGAATAATTACTATAATATTTTGGAAGAGACTCACACATCACCTGTGGTTCATCATTATTATGAATATGTTGTAACACAAAAAAGTACGGAGGTAACTAAATCCTTACCGCAGTGTAACAATCTATTCGGAAGGGGGTAGAATTTGCTGATATTTCAACAAATTCTAAGGGTTTTTACAATTGGATATTTTAGTATTGTGAAAATTGAGAATTATTTATAAAAAACTCACGATTCTCTTCTTCGATCATTTGTCTTGCAACAAAGAGGATTAATTGTCTTAACCAACGATGTGCAGGATGATGATGTAGCAACGGACACCATGCCATTTTTAATTCAAATTCTGGAATATAAAATGGAGGATCTTTGATCACAAGTTTTGGATTCTGTGTTTGTAAGCGTGCCATTCGGGTAGGTAATGTTGCAATCAAATCAACATTTTGAGCCAACAACGCTGGCATTTGATAATGGCGTGTAAATACAGAGATTTTACGACGTTGGCCAATACGTTCTAGTGCTTGATCAATCCAACCCAAACCTGCTTGTTTATCTGGATTTACACCAAATCCAACACCCATACCTGTTTTAGATACCCAAATGTGTTGAGCATCTAAATAGCTTTTCAAATTTAAGTGAGTAACTGCTGGATGTTTGTCATTCAAAATACAACTAAAGCTATCACGCCAAACTAGGACTTGATGAAAACTTTGCGGAATTTCATTAAAGCGGTTAATGGCGAGATCAACTTTACCTTGTTCCATATCTCGATAAGACACGTCACTTGGAGTAAGGAAGTCGAGTACAACATTAGGTGCTTCCGAGCGCAATGCCTTGACAAGGCGAGGCACTAAGGTGGCTTCGGCATAATCCGAAGTCATGATACGAAACACACGAGTACTTGTATAAGGTCTAAATTCGGTACGCGGTTCCAAAATCATGGAAAGGTCTGACAATGCATCACGAATACGAGGTTGTAATTCAAGTGCACGTTCAGTTGGCGTCATACCTTCTGATGAGCGAATGAGCAGGGGATCATTAAACAAATTACGCAAGCGGCGTAAAATATTACTCATCGCGGGTTGAGTAACCCCTAATTGTTCTGCTGCGCGTGTGACATTTTTTTCCCGAAGAAGTACATCAAGATAAATTAATAAATTGAGATCAACCCGCTCCAGATTCATAAAAAAAATACCGAAAATAAAATATTTAAATTGTGTTGAATTATGACATATCTCAAGGCATTTGTATAACTTAAATCCTACTAAATAAGCTCTAAAACACCGACCAACAAAGCTATTCCGTTTTGTGCTAACTCGTTTGGTTTTGAATGCACTTAACCGTAATCTGAATAGCAGTAAACAATAAAAATAATGAGTGAGAATATGGCAAAAAGTGTCAATTTAGATCGTTAACATCGATGCTGATAAAAGAATTTACTGTTTAAAATTAATACAAAATCTTTGGTGGATGATTCTGTGTTGCGATTTTATTTTAAATAATAGTTTATAAGTAACAATATCTTATAGGTGTTTATTTTTTATATCACATCATCTTTTCACATGTATTTCAAAAAAAAATACTGAAAATTACCTTAGGATATTGGATTAATCTCTTGGCAAAGACTAAGCTGTGCAACATATTGATGAAGTGCTTGAAATCTAGCCTATAAAAAAGCATGGTTTTATTGCGATCGTTCGATGCCAATCCTCAAAAGGAATATATCATGTCTACATATTTAACAGCGATTGATGCAATTCGCGAATTAAAAGCAAAATTCGGCAACACTTGGCGCGATATTAGCCCAGAAGATGCTGCTCGTATGCAAATACAAAACCGTTTCAAAACTGGTTTAGATATTGCTAAATATACAGCTGCGATTATGCGTCGTGATATGGCTGCTTATGATGCTGACTCTAGCAAATATACTCAATCATTAGGTTGCTGGCACGGTTTCATTGCACAACAAAAAATGATTGCGAACAAAAAATACTTCGGTACTACTGAACGTCGTTATATCTACCTTTCAGGTTGGATGGTTGCTGCACTTCGTTCAGAATTTGGTCCACTTCCTGACCAATCTATGCATGAAAAAACTTCTGTTCCTGCATTAATCGAAGAAATCTATACTTTTTTACGTCAAGCTGACGCGAAAGAATTAAACGATTTATTCCGTGCTCTTAAAAAAGCTCAAGAAGCTGGTGACACTGCTAAAGCTGCTGAAATCACTGCTCAAATCGATGGTTTCCAAACTCACGTTGTGCCAATTATTGCTGACATCGACGCTGGTTTCGGTAACGAAGAAGCGACTTACTTACTTGCTAAGAAAATGATCGAAGCTGGTGCTTGTGCGCTTCAAATCGAAAACCAAGTATCTGACGCGAAACAATGTGGTCACCAAGCTGGTAAAGTAACTGTTCCGCACGAAGACTTCATCGCTAAAATCCATGCATTACGTTATGCATTCTTAGAAATGGGTCTTGATGACGGTATCATCGTTGCACGTACTGACTCTGAAGGCGCTGACTTGACTCAAAAAATCCCAGTGGTTAAAGAGCCAGGTGACATCGCTTCTCAATACATCAGCTACTTAGACACAGTTGAAATTGACATTGCTGATGCTCAAGAAGACGAAATCTTGATCAAACGTAATGGTAAATTACACCGTCCTAAGCGTTTAGCTTCTGGTTTATATCAGTTCCGTCCAGACACTCAAATTGACCGTGTTGTACTTGACTGTGTATCTAGCCTTCAAAATGGTGCTGATCTTCTTTGGATCGAAACTGCAACTCCAAACGTTGAAGAAATCGCTCACATGGTTAACCGTGTACGTGAAACAGTTCCAAATGCTAAGCTAGTTTACAACAACAGCCCATCATTCAACTGGACGTTAAACTTCCGTCAACAAGCTTACGATCGTTGGGTTGCTGAAGGCGAAGATGTTTCTGCTTATGACCGTGCTAAATTAATGAGCGCTGAGTACGACAACACTGAATTAGCTGCTGATGCTGATGAGAAAGTACGTACATTCCAAGCAGATGCTTCTCGTGAAGCGGGTGTGTTCCATCACTTGATCACACTTCCTACTTACCACACTGCTGCTCTTTCTACTCATGAGCTTGCACAAGGTTACTTCGGTTCTGAAGGTATGTTGGCTTATGTTGCTGGCGTACAACGTAAAGAAATCCGCGGTGGTATCGCTTGTGTTAAACACCAAGCAATGGCTGGTTCTGACATCGGTGATGATCACAAAGAAATCTTCTCTGGTGACAACGCTCTTAAAGCGCACGATGATGCTAAAAACACAATGAACCAATTCGCTGCTCACTAAGCTTCGATTGATTCAAAAAAACCCTGCTTATGCAGGGTTTTTTATTTCTACTAAGCAATAAAAAAGCTCACCTTTATTTAGGTGAGCTTTCTATTAAACTTTATTCAGCTTCTTTTTTAAGCTCATATTTATCTGCTAAATCACCCGTAATTTCATTTCCTTCCATATCAAGTGCTTTTAAATAACCTTCAGCAACGAAATATTTGCGGTTATCGCCAGTTTTATCTAATTCGATAACAGATGTGTTGTTCGCATCGAATTGGAAGCTACCTTTGCTTTCAAATGCTTTACCGTCACCTTTGCCAAGATATGTTTCTTTTAACTCATAGGTTTTATCAGCGTTAAGTTCAAGCTCTGTTTCAATACCTTCACAATCTGCACATGGTAGAACACCTTTATAAGTGCCATTCCAGTCTAAAGAGTTTTCGGCAGTGTGAGCGCTATCAACGGCAACTGCTTCACTCGCTGCTGTTGGAGTTTGCTCTTGATTATTTTTGTTGTCTGTTTTACTACAAGCTACTAAAAATACAGAAGCGAGAGATAGTGCAATAATTGATTTTTTCATTTTGGATTTAACCTATTAAAAAATACTTGTGTCCTAAGTTATGAAATTTAAAAAGAAAAGGGTAGTGAAGGAATGTAAGCGTTATTTAACCTTTGGTAAATCGTGAAAAAATCAATATAAATATTTTCTTAATAATGTTCATTGATTTGTAATTTTTTATTGTTAGTTTCAGGTTGTAAGGGTATTCAACGTAAACAAACAAAAGCCACGCATTCAATAAAGAAAATAAAGAAGGTAAATTATGAGTATTAATGTTTTAAATCGACTATTTTTAATAGGTGCACTCTGTGGTTATAGCGTATTTAGCCAAGCCCAGGAAATTACGGTGATCGGTCATGCAGGTGCGCCTTCATTTGCTATTGCAAATACATTGCCTTCATATCAAAGAGCCATTAAGGATGGGGCTGATTTCATCGAAACTGATATTGTTCCCACCAAAGACGGAGCGCTGATTTCCATACATGAAAATGAGCTAAGTTTAACAACCAATGTGAGCAGCTTTAGCCAATTTGCAAATAGAAAAACCAGTAAGCTCGTTGGTGCAAAGTATTACACAGGTTGGTTTAGTGAGGATTTTACGCTCAGTGAAATCAAAATGTTAAAAGTACATGAACGTGGCCCAAATACACGGCCTGAAAATACAGCTTATGATGGTTTATATAATGTAGCTACACTGGATGAAGTGATTAATATAGCCGAGCAAAACTATAATAGAACAGGGAAAATCACCGGGATTTATATTGAAATGAAAACTCCTGCGTATTTTACAGCAGTGGGACTTCCAGTGGAGAGTAAAGTTTTAAATACTCTTGCAAGGTACAAATATACCAGAGACATTGCACCTATTTATATTGAGGCGTTTGATCCAATCAGTTTGAAATTGGTACGTACTAAACTTAATACAACGCATAGCTCACTCAAGAGGGTGAAGTTATTACAATTACTTAATGATTTAGGCCCGCTGTATGATGCTGTAAATCTTGCAAGTTTGCCTGCCTATGCAGTATATGCTGATGTAGTTGGGCCGAACAAGAATGCTATTTTTAGAGACAATTCAACGAAGGCGAGCAACTTTGTCAGTATAGCGCATGGGGTTGGACTTGAAGTGCAGCCGTGGTCATTTGCACCTGAAAATAATAATTTACCTACGGCATTTAGATGTAGCGGCGTGCTTTCAGAGAGATGCCCATCGGGATTGAAAAAACAGCTTAAAATGTTTTTTGATGCTGGTATAGATGGTGTGTTTGTAGATGATCCTGCAACAGCAAAAGAGGCGCTAGCTGAATACTAGAGATCTATAAATATTTGAAAATAAAAAGCCACTTAATTTCTTAAGTGGCTTTTTAAAATTTTGGAGCGGGAAACGAGACTCGA
>NZ_DJLC01000195.1:10766-22337 GCF_002434875.1 Acinetobacter sp. UBA6526
CCAACTGAGCTATTCCCGCAATATGGATGTGCATTATAGAGAGTTTCATAAAACTGTCAACTCTCTAATATGCTAAATGCTGAATTAATCAGCACGTCTCCAAATTGTTCCTTGGCGAGTATCTTCTAAAACCACACCTTGGTCTAACAAAGATTGACGGATACCGTCTGCCTTTGCAAAGTCTTTGGCTTTTTTTGCATCAACACGTTGTTGAATGAAATCTTCAATTTCCGTATCGGAAAGCGTGAGTGCCTCTTGACCAATATCCGATTTGAGGAATTCATCTACATCATGCTGAATCAAACCAAGAATATTAGTCAGTTGGCGTAAAGTTGAATAGAGAACAGTTGCTTGCTCAGCTTGTTCTTCTTTTACGGCACGATTTAATTCTTTGTTCAATTCAAATAACACAGCCATTGCTTCAGCCGTATTAAAATCATCTCGCATTGCGTTATTGAAACGTTCAACAAAACTTTGCTCTAAAGTTTCAACAGTTTTTTGTCCGTACACTTGCTGATAGGCTTTAAATGAATGATAGAAGCGGCTTAATGCAGTTTTAGCTTCTTTTAAAGCGACATCAGAAAAGTTCACAGGACTACGGTAATGCGATGAAACAATAAAGTAGCGGATGACTTCAGGATGGAATTTTTCCATCACATCACGAATAGTGAAGAAGTTGCCTAGTGATTTAGACATTTTCTCACCATCTACATTGATGAAACCAACATGCATCCAGTAATTTACATACTGTTCACCAGTCGATGCCTCACTTTGTGCAATTTCATTTTCATGGTGAGGGAACATAAGATCTGAGCCACCGCCATGAATGTCAAAGTGATTACCTAAGCAGCAAGTTGACATCGCAGAACATTCAATATGCCAACCTGGGCGACCATTACCCCAAGGTGAAGCCCAAGCTGGTTCATTTTCTTTTGCATGTTTCCAAAGTACAAAGTCAAAAGGATGTTTCTTTTCTACTTCGACATCAACACGCTCAGATGCGCCTGCTTGCATATCGTCAAGTTTACGACCAGATAAGCGACCATATTTATCAAATTTAGTCACTTCAAAATATACATCGCCATTTGTTGCAGGGTATGCAGCGCCTTTATCAACTAAAGTGCTGATCATGTTTTGCATTTGATCAATATATTCAGTTGCTTTTGGGGCTTCATCTGGTGCAACACAGCCTAAATTAGAGGCATCTTCATTCATAGCATCAATGAAGCGTGCAGTGAGTTGTTGAATCGTTTCGCCGTTTTCATTTGCACGTGCGATGATTTTGTCATCAATATCTGTGATGTTGCGGATGTAACGTACTTTCCAGCCTTGGCTACGTAAAAATCGAATAATGTAGTCAAATGCAACCATAACGCGAGCATGTCCAATGTGACAGTAATCGTATACGGTCATACCACAGACATAGATATCGATTTGACCTTCTTTACGTGGGACAAATTCAACTTTTTTTCGTTGCTCAGAGTTATATAGAACAAAAGGTTGCATAAGGGTTTTAAACACTCTACAAAATTAGCGTTATATCATAACGTATGCACCATATTTCATAAAGTTATCAATAAAAAAAGATGTGAGTAATCGTTGTCTATGAATAATTTCACCTTTCTAATGATGCTCAATGTTCGTCCATTTTCTACGAAATCTTATACATTTAGAAACGTGGATAACGCACACTTATGCTAGAATCTCCGCAATTCTTTTGATTAAAATCATCTACGCTTAAGTAGGTTGAGCATTATTTTGAGTCAAACTCACATGTCACAAGTTATAAATTTTCAGAAAAGTGCATTGGAAACTTTGCGTATTGAGCAACAAGCTATAGAAGTGCTTGCAACACAGATTGATGAGCGGTTTGATCGTGCATGTGAAATTTTATTGCAGTGCAAAGGTCGTGTCGTTGTAACAGGTATGGGCAAATCTGGTCATATTGGCCGTAAAATGGCGGCTACATTTGCTTCAACTGGAACACCATCTTTTTTCATGCATCCTGGTGAAGCAGGGCATGGTGATTTAGGTATGCTGGTGCGTGGTGACGTCCTGATTGCAATTTCAAACTCAGGCAAGAGTGATGAAATCATGATGTTGATGCCGCTTATTAAGCATTTAGGCGTGCCGTTAATTACGATTAGTCGTGATGATAAAGGGCCAATGCCACAAAACGCGGATGTTGCATTAACATTGGGCTCGGCAGATGAAGCTTGCCCTTTAGGTTTAGCACCGACTTCTAGTACCACAGCCACATTAGTTCTGGGTGATGCACTTGCTGTTTCCTTGTTGGAAGCTCGTGGATTTACCGCTGATGATTTTGCTCGTTCGCATCCTGCTGGTGCATTAGGGAAACGCTTGCTTTTACATGTGAAGCATTTAATGCATACAGGGGCAGAGTTACCTAAAGTAAAATCTGAAACCCCGATGAATAAGGTGTTATATGAAATTTCTGATAAACGTCTCGGTTTAACGACGATTGTGAACGATGAAGATCAGTTATTGGGTATTTTTACTGATGGTGATTTACGCCGAATGATTGATCATCAGCAAGGTTTTGATGTGAACTTGCCTGTTTCTGAGGTGATGACTAAAAATCCATTGACGATTTCTCCTGAAGCCCGTGCGGTTGAAGCATTGGAAAAAATGCATGAGAGAAAAATTAATCAATTCGTTGTTGTTGATGAAACCAATAGAGTCATTGGTGTCATTAGTATGCATGATCTAATTCAGGCAGGAGTAAATTAAGCCATGGCATCATATGCTTTACAAGAACAAGCACGTCATTTACAAGCTTTAGTGCTTGATGTGGATGGAATCTTAAGCGATGGCTTTGTAACACTAACGAACTCTGGTGATGAAATTAAATCATTTGATATTCGTGATGGTTTGGGCATGAAGTTGGCTCAACGAGCTGGTATGAAGGTGATTATTATCACTGGGCGTAAAAGTAATATTGTTGAAAAACGTATGTCAGACTTAGGTGTAGATCTCGTTTTTCAAGGTCGTGAAGACAAAGGCGTCGCATTGAAAGAAGCATGTGCACAGTTGAATATTTTCCCTGAAGACTGCCTATATATGGGTGATGATTGGCCTGATCTTTCAGCTTTTGCAATTGCGGGTATGAGTATTACCGTACCAAATGGACACGAAGAAGTTCGTCGTCGTGCGCATTTAGTGACTCAAGCAATGGGTGGTCGTGGCGCGGTCCGCGAAGTATGCGATATGTTGTTAATGGCAAAAGGTGTTTACCAAGAGCTACTTGCAAAATACGTTGCTGCACCACATTAATATAGAATGAATTGCCCAAAGGTTAGGTAACCCTGTTTATGGATACCAAAGTTTTATATGTTGTCGCTATATTAGTCGCTGCGTTGAGTGGCGGCTATTATTATTACAGTGGCAAAGCAAAAAAACTGGATGTAGATTCAGCAAAAAATATGACTTATTCGGCTCAGGGTGTTCATCTTACACAAACTGATGAGCAGGGTAATTTATATATCCGTGCTGAGATAAAACAATTACAGCAAGACATGCAGCAAAAGACTTCGCGTTTAGATCAATTAAATGCTGTGATGTATAAGCAAGGTAAACCAGATGCGACTTTCTATTCTAAGCAAGCAAATGGTTATGATGATAATTCAAAGATTGTGCTTTTAGGTGATGTGATTGCAACTAAGTTATCTGAACAGGGCAACAAATTAGAGTTTCGTACTGATGAATTAACGGGTTATCCGAAAACTGGTCAACTCGAAACACAGCATCAAGTTACTGTTCAGTCTCCAAACTCTGAGTTTGTGAGCCAAGGTCTCAAAGCAAATTTAAATAATGGTCAATATGAATTTTTCAAAGTTCGAGGAAAGTATGCGCCAAATTCTTAATTCTAAAAATCGTTCAACTTTCCTAAAACAAGCAACATGCATTGCAGCGATTGCATTATCTTCTGCTTCTAGCTTCGCTTTACCATCTGATCGTAACCAACAGCTTTCTTTAGTCGCAGATCGTGCAACATATAATGATCGGACTGGTATAACGACTTATACGGGTAATGTTGTGATTGAACAAGGGACGATGAAGCTACAGGCTGACTCGATTGTTGCAACGTTGAATAGCAAAAAAGAAATTCAGACGATTACGGCTAAAGGTCAGCTTGCTAAATTCCAGCAACAAGTTGATTCGAATAAAGGTTTAGCGCGTGGCGAGGCCCAAACGATCGTCTATAACGCTGATTCAGGCATTATTACATTGACTGGGAAAGCTTATTTATCCCAAGATGGATCAAGCATTCGTGGTAATAGTTTGAAATACAGTATGAATAAAGGTGATGTAGAAGCTCAAGGTTCTTCATCAAATCGTGTTCAAATCATTATTCCACCATCAAGCTCGAAAAGTTTCCCAGGGGCACGTGATTAATGGATCAATCAGCGCAGCAACCTCAAACGCTATGTATTAAACATTTAGCGAAAAACTATAGTAAACGTTGGGTTGTTAAAGACGTTTCGTTTACGATGCAAAGTGGTCAAATTGTAGGATTACTTGGTCCTAATGGTGCGGGAAAAACGACAAGTTTCTATATGGTTGTTGGACTGGTTCGCATGGACAAGGGCGAGATTCATTTAGATAACTTAGATTTATCTGACCTTGCGATGCATGAGCGTGCACGCAAGGGGATTGGTTATTTACCTCAAGAAGCTTCTATTTTTAGAAAGTTAACGATTTCTGAAAATATCATGGCGATTTTGGAAACACGCAAAGATTTAAATAAGCAACAACGTCAGGATCGACTGACTGAATTGTTAAATGATTTTAAAATTAATCATATTAAAGATTCATTAGGCATGAGTGTTTCTGGTGGTGAGCGTCGTCGTGCAGAGATTGCACGCGCTTTAGCGGCAGACCCTAAGTTTATGTTGCTTGATGAGCCTTTTGCAGGTGTCGATCCTATTTCAGTCGGCGATATTAAAGATATTATCCAGACCTTAAAAGATCGTGGAATTGGTGTTTTGATTACAGATCATAATGTCCGTGAAACTTTAGCAATCTGTGAAAAGGCTTATATCGTGAGTGAAGGTTCTGTGATTGCAGAAGGGACGCCTCAAGAAATCTTGGATAATGAGCAAGTACGTAAGGTTTATCTTGGTGATGATTTCGTTGTTTAAACTTTGACATGATTTTTAAAAGAACCTTCGGGTTCTTTTTTTATTTATACAAATGAATGGGATATCGTATAGATACATGATTTATAATTCTTTTTAACTAGTGGGTTTTAACCTATCTATTTGATTTTAATTTAATTAGAAATAAATAACACTTCAATTTTGGATCAAAAATAAACTAAAAAGTGTGAACTATTTTACAAAAAACAAACAGTTAAGTAAGTGGGAATTAGTCCTTAGAGCATAGTGTTTTTCTTTTAAAAATGAGTAGAATGAATGTGCTTTTAAAACATAACAATTTGAAAAGAATATGAGCATTAAAAAAGATTTAGATATAGATGATGGAACACGGAAGTTATGTATAGATTTCAAATGGGTGATATATGCAGTAACGTTTTCAGTGCCGATCACACATGCTGCAACACCGAGTGAAAAATACCATTCCTTAAAAAACAACTTATCTCAGCTGATTGCTCCAAAAAGTAGTGATGATTTTAAAACTGCAAATATGCAGCAATTAAGCAATTTTTCGGTCAATCCATCAACCAATGCTTTGCCTGTTGTTGGAAGTGGTCGTCCAGTTGAGGTTGTTCCTGCTGCACTATGGCAGAGCCAGCGCAAGTTGTTGAAAGATGCTGTACAAATTGCTGTACAACGAAATCCTGAAATCTCTCAAACACTTGCGACTTTAGCTGCTCAAAATGCCAATATCGATGTTGCTAAAGCTGGTTATTATCCTCAAATAACAGGGGGGGTAAATACTGGGGATCTAACTCAGAAAACCTCAAGGGGACAGCAAGTTCTCGCCTTAAATGCTACCCAAATGCTTTATGATTTTGGCAAAGTTAAATCTGGGGTAAATACAGAGCAAGCCAAATTGGCAGTTGAGCAAGCCAATGTTTTAGTCAAGATTGATGATATTTCACTCGATGTTGCTCAGACTATCATTAATATTCAACGTTATAAAAAGCTCATTCAAATTGCAGATCAGCAAATTATTGGGATTAAACGCATTCAAGAAATGGCCAATTTACGAGCCAATGCAGGGATCAGCAGTCAAGCCGATCCAGTACAAGCTCAATCTTATTTACAATCTGCACAATCTGCTTTAATTGCCCAACAATCTTTACTGGGTCAATATCAGCAGCATTTAACGACGTTGCTTGGGTTCGATGCCAGCAATGTGAAATGGACAATTCCTGAGGATTTAGTTCAGCAATCAGATCTTTACGCTGCACCACAATTCAATATCATTCCTCAAATGATCGCAGCACAGGCTGGTATCATTGTTGCACGTTCACAAAAACAACAGACTCAATTAAGCCGATATCCAACATTATCTGTTAAAGGTGAGTTAAGTCAGGCATTGCATGGTGTAAATCCAAACAACAATAAAGATGGCGGATTTGATAGTGCCATTATGCTTGAAGCAAGTAGCCAATTTTATCAAGGAGGAGCAACATCATCCCAAATTCGTGCCGCTAGTTTTGCTGAAGAAGCTGCTAAAGCACAGGTAAATGCGGTGTATTTACAAGTACTCGATCAGATTCGTACTAGTCGGGAACAGATCGAAAATAAACAACGACAAATGCAGGTGCTGATTAGCCGTCAAGCTACAACGGTAAGAACGAGAGAGCTTTATCAGGAACAATATAAATTAGGAACACGCTCACTTGTTGATTTATTAAATGCGGAACAAGCAATTCACGGTGCAAATTCAGAATTAGAATCAGCACGTTATGATATTTACAACAGTATTGCTCAATACATTGCGACCACAGGACGTTCGCGTCAAGCCTACGACTTAAATAATATTTCAATTCAGGGGTTTGAAGTTCAGCCATGATGACAAAAATAAACTATCAGCCGTGGTTACAAGCGGTATTAACTATTGCCAAACATTATCGAATAGAACCTTCAGAAGAACGTGTTCGATTACAGTTGGATTGGAATCAAAATCAAAACTTAGACGACATCTTGCTGCTAATGAGCAAGCAGGTAGGTTTGAATGTTTGTAAGGTTCAGTTTACAAATGACGTGATTAATCCTTGGCGTTTGCCAGTCATTATCGAGCTTAAAGATGGGCAAGTCGGTGTTATTGATAAAGCTGACTCAGAAGGAAATGTTAGTGTCCAATTAAGTGGTGATCAGGGTTTATCGCAGAAATTTGCGGTTGGTGCACTCAAGCATATTGTTAAAGATGTATATATTCTGCGTCCTGAAAAGTCAGTTCCAGATGCACGTATTGATGAATACATCAAACCGTATGAACCGAGTTGGTTCTGGTCAATTGTGTTACAAGATTGGAAGCGATATGTCGATATTATGTTTGCCTCATTAATGGCAAATATTTTAGCTCTGGCAACGATTATTTTCTCAATGCAAGTTTATGACCGAGTTGTACCTTCACAATCAGTACCGACGCTTTGGGTTCTGGCTGGTGGTGTATTAATTGCAGCTGTATTTGAGTTCGTGTTGCGTGTTGCCCGTGTTTATCTTTCAGACATTATTGGTAAACGTGCTGATCTAAGAATTTCAGATCGGGTTTTTGGTCATGCGCTGAGAATTAAAAATAGCGAACGTTCAAAGTCTACAGGAACCTTTATTTCTCAGATCCGTGAGTTAGAAGGTGTACGTGATCTTGTAACCTCAACTACGATGGGCGCAATTGCAGATTTACCATTCTTCTTTCTGTTCTTAGTCATATTCGCCATTATTGGTGGTAACTTATTTTGGGTAATGTTACTGGTTGTACCACTCATGATTTTGCCGGGTATTTTGGTACAGAAGAAACTAGCAGAACTTGCACAAGAAGGGATGCGCGAATCTTCGATTCGTAATGCGATCTTGGTTGAAGCTGTTCAAGGTATTGAGGACATTAAGTTATTAAGAGCTGAATCGCGATTCCAAAACCAATGGAATCACATGAATGAAGTATCTGCTGATATTAGTATGCAGCAACGTAAGATCGTTGGCATATTGACAGCATGGACACAAAAAATTCAAGGTTTGACTTATGCAGCAGTCGTTTTAGTTGGGTGTTTTGCGGTAATGGACGGTGAAATGACAACGGGTGCTTTAGTTGCTTGTTCGATTTTATCATCACGTATGTTATCACCGATTTCTCAAATCACTGGGATTTTAGGACGTTTACAGCAAGCTAAAGTGGCGAAGAAAAGTCTTGATGAGTTAATGCAAAAGCCAGTTGATCAACCCGATCAAGCACATCTCGTACATAAAGAAGTCCTCAATGGCGACTATGAACTCAAAAATGTGATGTTCCAATATACGGAGGAGGACTCTCGTCCGATCTTGGCAATTCGTCAGCTGAAAATTAAAGCTGGTGAGAAAATAGCAATCTTAGGTCGAAATGGGGCAGGTAAATCGACCTTGTTGCAACTCTTGGCTGGTATGCAATCACCAGCAAGTGGTTCTGTACATTTAGATAATTTAGATATTAGCTTAATTGATCCTGCGGATGTACGTCGTGACGCAGCATTGTTAAACCAAAATGCGCATATGTTCTACGGCACAATTCGTGAAAACTTAACTTTAGGCGCTCCGCTCGCACGTGATGAAGATATTTTAAAAGCGTTAAAAGTGACAGGTGCTTTAGGATTTGTGCAGGAGAAAAAAGAAGGTCTAGATCACTTGGTACTTGAGGGGGGGGTAGGTTTCTCAGGTGGTCAAAAGCAAGCATTACTGTTAGCACGTCTTTTAATTCGTCAACCAAATATCTTGTTATTGGATGAACCTACTGCGGCAATTGATGATATTGCTGAAAAACAATTAATTGATCATTTAAAAGGTTGGTTAGCTCATCGTACGTTGGTTGTGGCAACGCATCGCCGTGCTGTTTTAGAGTTAGTTGATCGTATTATTGTAATGAATGACGGAAAAGTCGTTATGGATGGACCGCGTGAACAAGTATTAAATCAATCAGCAGGTCAACAAAAACAAATTATTAAAGGGGAAGATTCATGAGCGAACAACCAGTCAATAACCGTTCAATGAATGTGACCTATAGAGAACCTGCTTTACCGCGTGCAACACTTGTCATTTGGATTGTGTGTATTGGTTTGGCAATTTTCTTGGCATGGGCATGGTTTTTTAATTTAGAAGAAGTTTCTACGGGTACAGGGAAGGTGATTCCATCTTCCAAAGAACAGATTATTCAGTCTTTAGAAGGTGGTATTTTAACTAAGCTCGATGTGCAGGAAGGTGATATCGTTCAGAAAGGTCAAGTCCTAGCTCAGCTCGATCAAACGCGTTTTGCTTCTAATGTCGGTGAGTCGAAATCTTTACTGGTTTCAGCACAAGCTACAGCAGCTCGGTTACGTGCAGAAGTGAATGGAACACCTTTGGTTTTTCCTGATGATGTATTAAAAGAACCAAAATTGGTTAAAGAAGAAACGGCACTTTATCACTCACGCCGCGAGAACTTAGAGCAATCATTAGAAGGTTATCGACAAGCACTGCAACTGGTTCAACAAGAATTAGTGATGACAGAACCTCTTGTTGCTAAAGGTGCTGCGAGTGAAGTCGAGGTTTTACGTTTAAAGCGTGAAGCAAATGATTTACAAAACAAAATGAACGACACGCGTAACCAATATTATGTAAAAGCTCGTGAAGAATTGTCCAAGGCGAATACAGATATTCAAACGCAACAACAAGTTGTTATGGGGCGTAGTGACAGTCTACAACGTGCAGTTTTCAAAGCGCCTGTAAGAGGGGTTATTAAGGAAATTGATGTAACCACTCTTGGTGGTGTAATTCCCCAAAATGGTAAGTTAATGACCATTGTACCGCTAGAAGACAAGCTACTTATTGAGGCACGAATTTCTCCGCGTGATATTGCATTCATTCGTCCAGGTCAAGAAGCCTTAGTGAAAGTAACGGCCTATGACTATTCGATTTATGGTGGTTTAAACGGAAAGGTAACGGTTATATCCCCAGATACGATTCGAGATGAAGTAAAGCAAGATCAGTTCTATTACCGTGTATATATCCGTACGGACTCTGATAAATTGTTTAACAAATCAGGTAAAGCATTCGGTATTACACCGGGTATGGTTGCTACAGTTGATATTCGTACTGGTGAAAAAACCGTGATGGATTATTTACTTAAACCATTTAATAAGGCGAAAGAAGCACTCCGAGAGCGTTAATTTTGCTTATGAAAAAATCCTCGCATGATGCGAGGATTTTTTATTTCAGTCGATAAAGTTATAATTATCTTTTTATACTTATTTTTTATTTTATGCCTTTCACCATAGCGAACACGGTTACTTTTGAAGAAGAAATTAAAAAGAGTCGTTTTCAGGCAATTGCTGAGATTGTTGAAAATGAACAACAAGTGAAAGCTTTTTTAGAAAAAACCAAAGATATCTCGACTACGCATCAGTGCTGGGCATGGAAGATTGGCCATCATGTTCGTTTTAATGATGATGGTGAACCCTCTGGAACAGCAGGAAGACCAATTCTAGCGACGATCGAAGGCAATGAACTGACTAATGTAATTGTGTTGGTTAATCGGTGGTATGGTGGTGTAAAACTTGGCACTGGCGGGCTAGTTCGTGCCTATGGTGGTTGTGCAGGTCAATGTTTAATGTTGGTTGAAAAAATTGAACTGATTCAGAAAAAGGAAATTGTATTTAGCTGCTTATTTAATGAGTGGGCGATTATCCAATACGAGCTTACGCAGCAACAAATTGAGTTTCAAGAACATTATACAGAGACTGGTGTTATGGTTGAGGCAAGGGTTCAGGTACATCAAATTGATCCTTTGAAATTGAAACTTCAAGATGTGACTCGCGGACGAGAAGAAATCAAGGTTGTAGAGGATCAAACACATGACGCATGATCCACTTTTAAAATATCGTGAACAGCATAAACACCGCTTGAATTATATGCCGTGGTTGTATTGGACCTTAAAACTCAAACATCGTGAATGGGCTGAAGCTTGGCAAGCTGAGTACCAAGCCTATTTAATGGAAATGGAAACAGTAGAGATTGGTCAGAACTGTTTTATCTCACCGCTCGCGCATATTTTTGCTGAACGTGGACGGAAAATAACGATTGGTGATAATACCTTTATTGCTGCCGATTGTACCTTACATGGCCCTTTAGAGATTGGTAATGAAGTTGCAATTAATCATCACTGTATTTTAGATGGTGGGCGGACTGGAATTAAGTTACATGATCAAGTTCGTATAGCTGCATATAGTCATTTATATGCATTTGATCATGGTGTGGAACTAGATCGCCCGATTTACCAACAACCCGTCACCTCTAAAGGTATTGAGATTGGGCGTGATGTATGGTTAGGCGCTCATGTGGGCATTAAGGATGGTGTGAAGGTTGGTGATCATGCGGTTGTTGGAATGAATAGTATGGTCACAAAAAATGTTGA
>NZ_DJLC01000114.1:0-4998 GCF_002434875.1 Acinetobacter sp. UBA6526
GGCTGTGGTGGAGATCGAGATCGCGGTAAACGTCCGTTGATGACTCAGGCGGCTTTAGATCATGCTAATCCTGTGATTTTGACCTCGGATAATCCGCGCACGGAAAATCCAGAGCAAATTTTTGTGGATATGAAACAAGGTATTCATTTTGCACAACATACCATGCATGAAATTCATGATCGTCGAGAGGCGATTAAGTTTGTTGTTGATCAAGCACAGGCCGGTGACATTGTGGTGATCGCTGGGAAGGGACATGAAAACTATCAGGAAATTGATGGGGTTCGTCATTGGTTTGATGATGTGGTTGAGGTGCAATCAGCAATTGCAGCACAGTCACATGCAGTAGATTCAGCTTATCCTGCACAATAGGATTCAAAGGTAATAACAAGTATGCATACATCAACGACGAGTACCGTTCCATTAGAACCATGGACAGCTGAACAATTACAACAAGCAACTCAAGGTGAATGGCATAACGCCAGAATCCCACAAGGTGAAGTGAAACGTATTCTGACAGATTCACGTCATGCCGAAGCTGGAGATGTCTTTCTTGCTTTAAAAGGTGAGCGATTTGATGCACACAATTTTGTCGATCAAGTGGTTATACAAGGTTGTCAAATTGCCATTGTAGAGCGTCCAGTCGATGCAGAAATTGCACAGCTCATCGTTAAAGATACACGATTAGCGCTTGGACATTTGGGCGCATATCGTCGTCAACAGAATCAGCAGTTGAAAGTGATTGCACTCACAGGTAGTAGTGGTAAAACCACGACCAAAGAAATGTTGGGCAGTATTTTATCTCGTTTGGCACCGACACTGATCACGCGTGGCAATCTAAATAATGATTTAGGTGTGCCAATGATGTTACTTGAGTTACGTCAAGACCATCAATTTGCTGTGATGGAGTTAGGTGCCAGTCATCAAGGTGAAATTAATTACACCTCAAATCTAGTTCAACCACATGTGGCTGGTATTTTAAACATTGGTACAGCGCATCTGGGTGAATTTGGTGGTCGAGAAGGGATTTGTCGTGCTAAGTCTGAAATTTACAGGCATATTTGGGACTATGGGACTGCGATTGTTCCTGCACATGATGATTTCACTGTAAACATTCGTCTTAATGCGCAAGGACATCAAATCTTAAGTTTTGGTGAAGGGGGCGATGTGTTCGCTACGGATGTCGTGCTACACCCTCAATCAGCTCAATTTAATTTACATACACCACAAGGTTCTCGCGCTATAAACCTACCCTTTGCGGGAGCGCATAATGTGCAGAACGCAGCTGCTGCCGCAGCATTTGCACTTGCGATTGGTGTTGAGCTTGATCAGATTGTAGAAGGCTTAGAGCAAGCGCAGGGTGCTAAAGGTCGTTTAAACTTTATCCAACATCAAAATCATCTTTTCATTGATGATACTTATAATGCGAACCCAACATCAATGCGTGCAGCAGCACAGGTTTTGCTACAACAACAAGGCCTAAAAGTCATGGTGATGGGGGATATCGGTGAACTCGGTGAGAGTAGCTGGCAAGAACATCATGATCTTGGTCGAGATTTAGTGGGTCAGCCATTAGATCATTTGGTTGTTGTTGGTGAGTTTGCTACAGCTGCACAACAAGGTGCGACAGATTCTGCAAAACTGCATGCCTTTGCATCTCAAGCAGATGCGTTACCATTCTTAATTAATTTAGTCCAAACACATCAACCCCAGTCCATGAGTTTCCTGTTTAAAGGGTCTCGTTATACCCATATGGAAACGTTGATGGCTGACTTGATGGAGAAAATTTAAATGTTGTTATGGTTATTTGAGCAATTGGCGGACTATAACAGTTCGTTTCAGGTTGTTCGTTATTTAACGTTGCGCTCTTTGTTGAGCTTGCTGACTGCTCTGACGATCGGACTAGTTTTAGGTCCAGTCATGATTCGTAAATTACAGGCATTAAAATATGGTCAGGCTGTGAGCTCTTTTGCGCCAGAAAACCATGCCAAAAAAATGGGCACCCCAACGATGGGCGGGATTCTCATTTTGCTCTCTATCGGGATCAGCACGCTATTATGGGCTGATTTATCCAATCCATATGTCTGGATCGTACTTGGTGTGATGGTGGTGTTTGGTGCGGTAGGCTGGGCCGATGACTGGATTAAAGTTCGTTATAAAGATAATGCCGGCTTGCCCGCACGTAAGAAGTTTTTTTGGACTTCGGTGGCATCTCTGGGAGCGGGTATTGCCTTATATGTGATTGCGAAACAGCAGGATAGTGCCGTACATACAGCGAATATGCTGGATTTGCTGATTCCTTTCTTTAAGAATTTGTCGATTCCTCTATCTGTTGTGCCGCTGGGTTTAGCATTTATTGTTTTCACTTATCTTGTGATTAATGGTGCATCAAATGCGGTTAACTTGACGGATGGTCTAGATGGTTTGGCGATTATGCCAATCGTTATGGTTGCAGCAGGCTTGGGCGTTTTTGCTTATTTATCTGGTGACATTCGTTTTGCGAATTATTTGCATATTCCATACGTTAAATATACCTCTGAGCTCGTAGTGATTTGCTCTGCAATGATCGGAGCGGGTCTTGCTTTCCTTTGGTACAATGCGCATCCTGCCCAAGTCTTTATGGGTGATGTCGGAGCTTTAGCGCTTGGCGCGATGCTTGGTACGATTGCGGTGATGGTTCGTCAAGAAATTGTCTTTGCAATTATGGGCGGTGTATTTGTCATGGAGGCTGTTTCTGTATTCTTGCAAATCGGTTCATTACGTATGCGAAATAAACGTGTATTCTTAATGGCGCCATTACATCATCATTATGAAAAGCAAGGTTGGAAAGAAACACAAGTCGTAATCCGCTTTTGGATTATTACCATTTTCCTCGTTGTGTTAGGGTTGATGACGTTAAAATTACGTTAAGCCAAGATTCGAGAAAAGAGCTGGTGATGACCAGCTTTTTTTTATGTTTGGAGAAAATAGATGAGTTTGTTGATGTGTCCTGTTTGTCGCCAATCGTTGAATTTGGCGGAGAATAAATGGCGATGTGAACAAGGACATAGCTATGATGTGGCCAAACAAGGTTATGTAAATCTTCATGTGGTTCAACACAAACATAGTAAGACACCGGGTGATACTGCTGAATCTGTATTAGCACGCCGTGAATTTTTACAAGCAGGTTATTACCAGCCATTACAGCAAGCGGTTGTTGAGATACTTCAGCTGCTTAAACCAAAAGCAATTTTAGATATTGGCTGTGGTGAGGGTTATTATACCGATGCGATGCAAACGGTTGCTAACGATTGTATTGGTGTTGATATTGCTAAAACAGCGGTACAACGTGCAGCAAAACTAAATTCCAAAGTAACATGGATTGTTGGAACAGGTGCAACATTGCCCGTTCAAAATCATTGTGTTGATGTTTGTACGAGTTTATTTAGTCCAATTCCTCAAGCAGAAATTGCTCGAGTTTTAAATCATGGCGGACATTTAATTGTTGTAACGCCTGCACCTAAGCATTTATATGATTTAAGAGCTGCTTTATTTGAACAGGTAAATTTACATGAGCCTCATAAGTTTGTTGAGCAACTTGAAGCTGAGTTTGAGTTGATACAAGAGCAAGTGATTGAAGCGCCGTTAAGTTTGGATCAAATGGCCTTAAAGAACTTAATCGCAATGACGCCTTATGCTTATAAAGCCAATCCCGAACGACGGATGTTGTTAGAGCAGAATCCAGTATTCACGGTAAGTGCCGCTTTTCAGATTTATTTATTTCAAAAAAGAAAAAAGCCATCAATTTGATGGCTTTTTAGCTTATTGGATTTGGTTAATGAGGTTTTCTATATTATCTCTTTCTTTCTTCGGTGACGGACTTTGAGTCTCCGTACCTAAAGCAGGTGGTTGTTTTTTTGAGGGAACAATAATTTGTTCATCAGCTGAAGGTGCTGTGCCAGGTAAGTCTGAGAAATCGTTATCTATTGAACGTGTTGGAACAACTGGTGCTGGGCGATAGAGAGGACGCGCTAATGGTGGAGATGCACGATAAACTTTTTGATCTTCGCTTTGTTGAACTTGTAGTTCATCACGAGAGATTGGTGCACTTGCATCTTTATCAAAACGAACCCATGTAGACGGTGTGCCTGCAAGTGACTTCGCCATAAAGTTCGACCAAATAGGTAGTGCAGCAACACCACCATATTCACGACGACCTAATGTGCGAGGTTGATCAAATCCAACCCAAGCAATCGCGACGAGCTTGCCATTAAAGCCTGCGAACCAAGCATCTTTCGCATCATTGGTTGTTCCTGTTTTACCACCTAAGTCATCTCGTCCAATTTTGAGTGCAGCACGACCTGTACCACGCTGAATTACGTCATGTAGGATATTTGCCATATCATAAGCTGAACTGGATTTTAAAATTCGTTGAGCTTGTTTGTAATTGCTATTGGTCTTGAGTAATCGATCAGGATTTGCATCTGTCGCTTGAGTTTCTGATGATGCTAGAGCGTTCTCTAAGCTTTCATTGGTGATCTCTTGTGTTTCATCATCTTGGTTGGTGTCTTGTGCTTGGTTATAAGCATTTGAGTCGCTGATGCATGGAATACATGCATATTCAGGCTTAGCTTCATAAATGATATTGCCATTATTGTCCTCAATTCTTTTGATGAAATGAGGCTGAATACGATAACCGCCATTTGCAAAGGTTGCATAACCTGTTGCCATTTGCACTGGAAGAACTTGAGGTGTGCCGAGCGCAATCGTGTAGTTGCGTGGAATTTGATCATCCTGTAAGCCAAAATCCATAAATAATTGGCGAGCTCTTTCGATTCCTACATTCTGTAATAAGCGCACAGAGACTGTATTTCGAGATAAATACAATGCACGACGTAGCGGAATCATACCGAGATAGCGACCATCAGAGTTTCGAGGAGACCATTTGCCAATCGTAATGGGACTGTCATTCACCATGCTAAATGGTGTCATGCCGCGCTCTAATGCTAATGCATAGACAAA
>NZ_DJLC01000114.1:5319-5996 GCF_002434875.1 Acinetobacter sp. UBA6526
CTAATGCATAGACAAATGGTTTAATGGTTGAACCAGGCTGTCTCCAGCCTTGTAAAGCACGATTAAATTTTGTTTGATAGAAATTATATCCACCTACGATTGCTTCAATTGAACCATCATTTGGATTTAATGCAATCAATTGTCCTTGGACTTTTGGAACTTGAACTAAAGACCAAACGGTTTTATCTTCATTTGGTCGTAAGCGAATAATATCTTTAACCTTAACAATTTGAGAAGCATTGGATGGAGCGCCGCCAACGCTATTGGCATTACGATAAGGACGCACCCATGACATGCCTGACCAATTCACGGTGACTGTTGAACCATCTTGCATCAAAGCATCAAAAGAGTTGCTCTTTACTTTTACAACTTGTGCGGGGTAGGTGTTGGCATATGCCATGAACTGATTAAGTGGTTTATCATGAGCTTCAGGACCACGCCAGCCATGACGACGATCATAAGCTTCAAGGCCATCTTGAATTGATTGTTCTGCATAGCGCTGACGTTTGCTATCAATCGTAGTATAAACCTTATAGCCAGAGTCGATTGCTTGAGCGCCAAAATGTTCAACAAGCTCAGCACGAACCATTTCACCTACATAGGGAAATACGTTACTGACTGAACGATCCACCATGTTTAAACTAATTGGTTCAGCAACTGCTTTTTGATATTGGGTT
>NZ_DJLC01000231.1:0-296 GCF_002434875.1 Acinetobacter sp. UBA6526
TACATGTTTCTGGTTTTAAAACTGCTCTTACTCGAGTTCTGAATAATTACGCTAAAGATAATAATTTACTTAAAAATATTAAAATCGCACTTACCGGCGATGATATGCGTGAAGGTTTAACTGCAATTATTTCAGTCAAAGTGCCAGATCCAAAATTCTCTTCGCAAACCAAAGAAAAATTGGTGTCGAGTGAAGTGAAACCTGCTGTTGAACAGGCGATGAACAAAGAGTTTTCAGCTTATTTGCTTGAAAACCCACAGGCTGCTAAGTCGATTGCAGGCAAAATTATTGATGCA
>NZ_DJLC01000231.1:605-11343 GCF_002434875.1 Acinetobacter sp. UBA6526
ATTGCAGGCAAAATTATTGATGCAGCACGCGCTCGCGATGCTGCTCGTAAAGCACGTGAAATGACTCGTCGTAAGAGTGCATTAGACATTGCTGGTTTACCAGGTAAATTGGCTGATTGTCAGGAAAAAGATCCAGCATTGTCTGAACTGTATCTGGTCGAGGGTGATTCTGCGGGCGGTAGTGCGAAACAAGGTCGTAACCGTAAAATGCAGGCCATTTTACCGTTGAAAGGTAAGATCCTGAACGTTGAACGTGCGCGCTTTGACAAGATGATTTCCAGTCAAGAAGTGGGTACTTTGATTACTGCTTTGGGCTGTGGTATCGGACGTGAAGAATACAACCCAGACAAATTACGTTATCACAAAATCATTATCATGACCGATGCGGACGTGGATGGTTCACATATTCGTACCTTGCTATTGACCTTCTTCTTCCGTCAAATGCCTGAGCTGGTTGAACGTGGTTATATTTATATCGCGCAACCACCTTTGTACAAGTTGAAGAAAGGCAAGCATGAGCAGTACATCAAAGATAATGAGGCGTTGGAAACATTCCTGATTTCAAACGCGATTGATGAACTTTCATTGCACATTAGTGCTGATGCACCTGCGATTACAGGTGAAGCACTTGCGAGTGTGATTGCTGATTATCAGGTTTCGCAAAAGAGCTTACAGCGCTTAACTCAGCGTTATCCTGCAAGCTTACTTGATGGCTTACTTGAGTTAGAGGCATTTAAAGCAGATCACAATGATGATCATGAATATGTTGAAACTTGGGCTGAGCAATTGCGTGCTGCGATTGAAAAATTACAACCAAGTTTGCGTCCTGAAATCACTTTAGAAGCATTTGAACGTGAAAATGCGCAAGGTGAGAAATCAGCGCATTACTGGCCACGCGTTACTGTGTATGTGCATAACTTACCGCACTCGTATTTACTAGATGCTGGTCTATTAAATTCTGCTGAATACGCACGGTTGTTGAAAAACTCGAAGAGCTGGTTCAAGTTAATTGAAGAAGGTGCTTATTTACAGAAAGGTGAGCGCCGTATTCAAGTCGGTAACTTCCATCAAGTTTGGCAGCATATTTTGCAAGACTCACGTCGTGGCATGATGATCCAACGCTATAAAGGTTTGGGTGAGATGAACGCGGAGCAGCTTTGGGAAACCACAATGGACCCAGAGAACCGTAATATGCTTCAAGTGACTATTGATGATGCGATTGAAGCAGATCGTATGTTCTCATGCTTAATGGGTGATGATGTAGAACCACGTCGTGCCTTCATTGAAGAAAATGCGCTCAATGCTGATATTGATGCTTAATCGATTTGTTTTAGTTTAAGGATGAATGCATGAACAAACGTATATTGATGTGTGCTTTGGTCTCAGGTTCATTATTTCTGAGCCAAGCTGTTTCTGCACATCAACTTGAGAAAGATATGCATGTTTTAGCCAAAACTATGACTGCCTTTGCTCAAACAGATGACTTGGCTGAGGCGAATAAGCAGCTTGCTTTAATGCGCAAAGCAGCAGTTTCTTCCAAAGCATCTTTACCGCATCAATTGGAAGGTTTAGCGCCTGAAAATGATCAGGTTAAAAGCTATCAAGGTGGTTTAGATCAACTAATTGCTGAAATTGATGCAGTGACTGCACTGGTAGCAAAAGGGCAGTTGGAAGATGCTAAAGTTGAGGCTTTGAAGTTGGTCAAGCTTCGCAATGAATATCATCAACAGTTCAAGTAATTTGAGTATGCATTGAAGTAGAAAAAACGTTGCTGAATTTGATCTATAAAAAAGAGCTTAAGATCTAAATGATTTTAAGCTCTTTTTTTTATCGAATGTAGAGGTTTCACGTGGAACTTATGGATCAACAAAATCACTGACTTGAATCAGAGCATGTCCAAACAAGTAACCTGCACCGACTAAAACGCTAATCCACAGAAAAGCGCCTAAAATATTGTAAAGGACAAATCGTGTGTAATTCATATTGCTAGAGCCTGCTGCCAAAGGAGCAAAGGAGCGAGCAAAGGGGATAAAGCGAGCAAGAAGGATCGTTTTCCCGCCATGTGTTAAAAAGAATTTATTGGTTTTTTGAAGATACTTTTGTTTGATAAAACGTGAATCCATATTTAAGATGCGATCACCAAAATGACGACCAATATGATAATTCACCATATAGCCTAAAGCTGCGGCTACAAATAGTAAGCTAATCATATAGCCAAGATGCATAATTTCAATTACAGCGCACAATGCACCAACGGTGAGTAAAAGACTATCACCCGGTAAAAAGAACATAAATACAAAAGCTGTTTCAGAGAAAATAATGAGAAAAAGAATTGCATAGATCCATAAACCATATTCTTGAACCAAGACAGGGAGGATATGTTCAAAATTAAAAATAAAATCTAAAGAATTCATTCAGTTTGTATGATTCCAAAAATAGAGTACTCACCAAATTGAAGTACCAAAATATTAAATAAATTTAACCCTCAGGATTTGCTCGAAAGTTATAACTTTACAATAATGGGAGCTGAGTATATCGAGCCTGAAACCAAAGCTCAATTTTCCGAGAAAATTATCCTTTTTACCTTAACTGAGTTTGTCGCTAAATTCATGACAACTTTATAAGTATTCAATGTACTTTTTAGTATCTTAAACATCAGCTGTTTCATAGATGATGAAAAACCCCATCATGTTCGCATGACATGATGAGGTCAGATCATATTAAGCTTCGAAAGAGCTTTCTAATTCTTCTAGTTCCATCATTAGCTCTAATAGTTGTTCTTCATGCTGCTCTAATTTCGCTTTAAGCTCAGTTTGCTCATTCATGAGCTTAATGAGGTCATCTTTACGATTTGCTTCATACAGTGTTGTATCCGCTAATGCGTGTTCAATATCCGCTAAACGAGGTTGTATTTTTTCTATTTGAGCTTCAACTTTTTCGATGTTTTTTCGAATAGGTCGCGTCATTTCTCTACGACGTGCAGCTTCTTTACGCTGAGCTTCTTTATCGATTTTGACAACGGGTGCTTGTGTAGTCGAAGCTTGTTGTTGCAAAGCGTTTTGAGCGTTGATCTGTTGCTGTCGCGCTTCACGTAACCACTTCGCATAGTCTTGAAGATCACCTTCAAACTCAGTACATTTCCCTGCATGGACTAATAGTAAATCGTCACAAACACTGGCAATTAACTGGCGTTCATGTGAAACAAGGACCACAGCACCTTCAAAATCTTGTAAGGCCATGCTGAGTGCGTGGCGCATATCTAAGTCTAAATGGTTGGTTGGTTCATCCAGAATCAGCACGTTTGGACGTTGCCATACGATCAGTGCCAATGCTAGACGTGCACGTTCACCACCAGAGAAACTTTCACATGGCGTATCCATACGCTCGCCACTAAAACCAAAACCACCTAGAAAAGCGCGCAGTGATGCTTCACTGATCTGTTTGTCCGCAATCCGAGCAAGTTGCAGCATTGGACTTGCATTGGCATCTAAGGCATCCATTTGATGTTGAGCAAAGTAACCAATATTGAGTAATTCAGATGCTTTGCGTTCACCTGATAGCAGTGGTAAATCACCAACCAAGGTTTTAATGAGTGTTGACTTACCTGCACCATTCATCCCAAGCAAACCAATACGTGAGTTAGGCGTAATTTGCAGGCGGACTTTCTCAGCAATCATTTTATCGCCGTAACCAATTGTTGCTCCATCAAGACTGAGCAATGGCGAACTCATTTTTGTTGGTTCACGGAAACTAAAGGTAAAGGGTGTATCAATATGTGCAGGTGCGAGTTGCTGCATACGTTCAAGTTGTTTGATACGACTTTGTGCTTGACGAGCTTTAGTTGCCTTTGCTTTAAAACGATCAATAAATTTTTGTAGATGAGCACGCGTCTCTTGCTGCTTTTCAAAAGCCTGTTGTTGTTGTGCTAAACGTTCGCTTCGTGTCGTTTCAAAAGTTGAATAATTGCCTGTGTACAGCGTCAATTCTTGATTTTCGATATGTAAGATATGATCGGTAATTGCATCTAAGAAATCACGGTCATGCGAAATTAAAACCAATGTGCCTTCATAGGCTTTTAACCAATCTTCTAACCACAAGATCGCATCCAAGTCCAAGTGGTTGGTCGGTTCATCGAGAAGTAATAAATCTGAACGACTCATCAACGTACGCGCCAAGTTCAAACGCATACGCCAACCACCAGAGAAACTCGCAACATTTAATCGTAATTGATGATCCAAAAAGCCTAAACCTGCCATTAGCTGTGCCGCTTTGGCTGGCGCAGCATACCCATGGATTTCATCAAAACGCCCATGTAATTTTGCTAAATCATCGTTACTCAACTGATCTGGATTGGCAAGTTGTTCTTGAATACTCCAGTATTCTTCGTCACCAGAAAGCACAAAGTCCAATGCAGGCATTTCTAACGCTTTAATTTCTTGCGCCATATGTGCCACTGTCCACACCGATGGGCGAGTGAGATTACCTTCATCTGCAACAAGATCACCGAGTAAGGCTGCAAATAAAGTTGATTTACCTGCCCCATTGACACCCGTTAAACCAATTTTCCAGCCTGGATGAAGCTGCATAGATGCTTTTTGGAAAAGAACACGGCCGCCACGGCGTAATGAGACTTGGTCTAATTGGATCATAAGTGTGCAAAATAGCGAATAGATAGCCGCATTTTAAGATGATCAGCTGTGAATGCAACTTTTTATCGAGTGTGGCAATTCTAAAACTAACTTTTATGGAAAGAATTAAAATAGAGTAAAAACTCTATTTTTGTCGTGTAAATCAGATTATTATTTAGTTTATATGAAAAAATAAGTAACAAGACGACAAGTAGAGCAACAGGGTTTAAGGATGAAGAAGGGATTTTTTGCACTGGGGGCAGTGTTTTTTTTGGGAATGAGTACACAGACAAATGCTGCAAGAGTTTGTGTTTTTGATCTTCTGGGGAAATCAGGTGAAGCCTATCAAGTCATGGAAGAATGGGCGCTAATGGCTAAAACTTGGCGTACTGAAATTGATTTGGTGAGTTACCAGAACGAAGCGCAAGCTGAAAAGGATTTTGAACAAGGCAAATGCGATGGCGTGTATATGACCTCAATGCGCGCGCGAAGTTACAATAAATTTGCAGGGTCTGTTGATGCGATTGGCGCTGTTCCGAGTTATGCGATTGCACAGAAAGCCATTAGTTTTGCTTTGGATAAAAGAAATCGTCATCGCTTATCGAGCAAAATTGGCAACCAAAGCTTTGAAGTCGCAGGTATTTCACAAATTGGTTTAGCTTATATCTATGTAAAAGATAAAAAGTTAAACACCATCGAGCAAATTAAAGGTAAAAAGTTTGCGGTTTTAGGTTATGACGAAGCACAGAAGATCGTTGTAAAAAGCCTAGGTGGTCAAGCGGTGCTATCTGATATTTCTGACATCGCCAAAAAATTTAACAATGGTCAGGCCGATATCATGGCAGCACCAGCTTATGCCTATAAACCGTTAGAGCTGGATAAAGGTTTGGGTCATGACGGTGCTATCATTACCTTTCCCGCAGTGAATATGACGATGGATATCATCATTCGTCCAGACAAGTTCTCCAGTAATTTTGGCGAAAACTCAAGAGCTTGGTTTTTGAGCCGTCTCAAAAGTAATTTCGCTGTGATTCAAAAAATAGAAGCAGACTTACCTGCCAAATACAAAATAAATCTCAGCAATGAAGATAAAACCCGTTATCAGCAAATTTTACGTGAAGCACGCATGGGACTTACCAGGCGTGGAATTTATGATGCAACGATGATGAGTGTATTAAAGCGAGCACGTTGTACTGTTGAGCGAACTAATTTTGAGTGCAGCCTTGGGGGCGAATAATTTTAATTTTTTGTGCGTTTGATCATTTTATTTTTATAGGGTAACGAAATGAAAAAGGGGTTATTTGTTTTATCTGTTTTGGCATCAATGGGGTTGATGAATCAAGTACAGGCAAAGCAAACAGTATGTGTATTTGATTTACTTGGCAAAGCAGGAGATACCTTTAAGGTCACTGAAGAATGGGCTGTGATGGCCAAAAGCTGGCAAGCTGATATTCGTTTGATTCCATATCAGGATGAAGCCAAAGCACAAAATGATTTTGATGCTGGGCGATGTGATGCAGTTTATATGACCTCTATGCGGGCACGTAAATATAATCGCTTTGCAGGTTCGATTGATGCAATAGGTGGCGTGACCAGTAATCATGTTGCGCAAAAGGCGATTAGTTTTGCGCTAGATAAACGAAATAAGCGCCGTTTATTAGCAACTGTGGATAATCAGAAATATGAAGTGGCAGGTATTTTGCAGTTTGGTTTGGCCTATGTGTTTGTACATGATAGAAATCTAAATACCATTGAAAAAGCCAAAGGGAAAAAATTCGCCTATTTGCATTATGACGTGGCGCAAAAGGTGATTGTAGATAGTCTCGAAATGGTTTCAGTTCCATCTGAAATTTCAGATTTTGTGAAAAAATTTAATAGTAACCAAGTCGATGTCATTGCTGCACCAGCTTATGCGTACAAACCTTTAGAAATTGAAAGAGGGATTGCTTCAGGTGGCGCAATGTTTTCATTTCCTGTTGTAAATATCACGGGAGATTTGATTATTCGCCCTGAAAAATTCCCAACTAACTTTGGTATACGTTCAAGGGAGTGGTTTGTAACGCAACTTCCGAAAAGCTTTGCGATGGTGAAGCGCTTAGAAAATGAAATCCCTGCAAAATATAAGCTGAAGCTCCCTAAAGAAGATGAGGTTCGTTATCAGCAAATTCTACGTGATGGCCGCATTAGTCTCACCAAACAAGGGGTCTATGATCCGATTATGATGAGTGTTTTGAAAAGAGCTCGTTGTACGATCGAAAGAACCAGTTTTGAGTGCTCCCTCGGCGGCGAGTAAATCTCTTTTAAGAATACGTAATCATTTCCTTGAAATGATTACGTATAAAGTGAGCTCATTTCGTTATTTGTAAAAATGTGATGAGTATTATCAAAAATTAAAAAAACTCGACGTATGTAGAGAAAAATGCTGGGCTTTTAATCAAAACCTGACTATATTGATCTCTAGCTGATGGAAAAATATGCAAAAACAGCAAATAAGGGAAAACAAGATGAAAAAAGGACTTTGGGCATTGAGTGCTGCAACTCTATTTGTCGTGGCTACTCCTGTACAGGCAAAACAAGAAATTTGCGTATTCGATTTATTGGGTAAGGCTGGAGAGTCTTATAAACTTATTGAAGAATGGAAACTCTCTGCACAAACTTGGCAGGGTGATATTGAGTTAATTCCTTATCAAGATGAGGAAAAGGCAGAAAAAGATTTTGATGCGGGTAAATGTGATGGTGTCTATATGACCTCAATGCGTGCTCGTAAATATAATAAATTTGCAGGGTCTGTTGATGCTGTAGGTGCAGTAACCAGTAATGCGATTGCACAAAAAGCAATTAGCTATGTACTTGATAAGCGAAATAGACATCGTCTTACAGCAACTGTAAATGGTGATAAATTTGAGGTTGCAGGGATTATTCAGATCGGCTTAGCGTATATCTTTGTGCGTGATAAAAACATTGATACGATCGAAAAAGCCAAAGGCAAAAAGTTTGCCTACTTACATTATGATCAGGCGCAAAAAGCGATTGTTGAAAGCATTGATTTGGTTGCAGTTCCTTCTGATATTTCTGACTTTGTGAAAAAGTTTAACAGCGGAAAAGTAGATGTGATTGCTGCGCCTGCATATGCCTATAAACCTTTAGAGATCAGCAAAGGTTTAGCAAATGGTGCATTGTTTGATTTCCCTGTGGTGAATATCACAGGTGATCTTATTATTCGTCCAAGTAAATTCCCTGCTAATTTTGGTGCGCAGTCACGACAGTGGTTTATTAAAAAATTGCCAAGTAATTTCTCGATGGTACAGCGCCTTGAAGCAGGGATGAATGCCAAGCGGATTACGCTGTCTAATGAAGATCGTGAGCGTTACCAAAAGATGTTGCGTGATGGTCGTATGAATTTAACCAAGCAAGGAGTATACGACTCTACAATGATGAACGTACTTAAACGTGCCCGTTGTACAGTCGAGCGAACTAACTTTGAATGTTCGTTAAGCGGAGAATAAAAAGTGAGCTTTTAGTTATGGCATATAAGGTCATAACTAAAAGAAAAATTTTTATAACAAATATGTTTATAAAAAGAAGTTTAATTCATCAAGTGGGACAAAAATTAAACAAAGTTAAAAGAAAAATAGAGTACAAGCTCTATTTTTTTTCATAAAACATGATTAATATTTGCTTCGTACAAGGAGACAAACATAAAGTTTGTGAAAGGATGAAAAATATGAAAAAAATTGCACTTGCTATCGCAGCAACTTCAATCTTAGGTGTATCTGCTTCAACTCAAGCAGCTGTAGACGTGTGTGTATTCGACTTATTAGGGAAGTCAGGTGAATCATACAAAATGATGCAAGACTGGGCTTTAGCGGCAAAAGGCTGGGGCGCAGATGTTAACCTTGTTGCATTGACAGATGAACAGGTTGCGGACAATAACTTTAAAGCGGGCAAATGTGCTGCTGTAGCGATGACAGCAATGCGTGCTCGTCCATACAATAAATTTGCGGGTTCTATCGACTCTTTAGGTGGCGCACCAAGCAATGAAATCGCACAACGTGCAATTACATTTGTTCTTGATAAGCGTAATGCTGCAAAAATGACGACCAACCTTGGTGGTAACAAATACGAAGTTGCGGGTATCACACCATTAGGTGCTGCTTATATTTTTGTACGTGATAAAAACATCAACTCAATTGAAAAAGCAGCTGGTAAAAAATTCGCAGTATTGGGTTATGACGATGCACAAAAAATCATGGTGCAACGTGTAGGTGCTCAGGCGGTATTGTCTGACGTCTCTAACTTTGTTGCTAAATTCAACAATGGTCAAGTCGATATGGTTGGTGCTCCAGCTTATGCGTACAAACCATTAGAGTTAAGCAAAGGTTTGGGTACAAATGGTGCGATGTTCAACTTCCCTGTACTTCAAGTGACTGCGGATCTTGTCATTCGTCCAGAAAAATTCCCAGCAGGTTTTGGTCAAAAATCTCGTGACTACTTTGTGAAGCAACTTCCAAAAGCTTTCTCGATGATCAAACGTTATGAAGCTGAAATCCCAGCGAAATACAAAATGAAATTAACTGCTGAAGACACTTTAAAATACCAAAAATTATTACGTGATGGTCGTATGGATTTAACTAAGCGTGGTATTTATGATGCTGGTATGATGTCTGTATTGAAAAAAGCACGTTGTTCAGTAGATAAAGCGAACTTTGAATGTGCATTACCTGGTGAATAATCCAGAATTGCAAAAAAGTATACTTAAAGCCTAGATTTTTCTAGGCTTTTTGTTTTTGTTATGTTGTCATTTAAGTCATTGTCTTTATTAATAAATATAGCAATCATAAAGACATAAAAAGCAAATGAAATCGTGAAGATTTAAAAATATGTTTTTAATCAGGAAGATTAAATACGATTGAATAGGAACATATATTCATTTGAGACCCATATCTAGGATTGAGTGGCATTCAGAATTTAAGAATATTCACAACAATCAGCATAGATGCAAAGGAAAAATAAGATGCAATGGTTTAAAACTTTATTACTCGCAACAGGGATTGCTGCTGTGTCAGCAGGCACTCAAGCGAAACAAACAATCTGTGTATTTGATCTCGTGGGTAAGAGCGGTGACGTGTATGCTCTAATGAAAGACTATCAGCTTGCAGCAAAGAACTGGGGAGCTGATATTGATCTTCGTGTTGGCACAAATGAGGCTGTAATCGCTGAGGACTTCAAAGCGGGTAAATGTGATGGTGTCAGTATTACAGGGATGCGTGGTCGCCAATTTAACCAGTTCACAGGCTCTTTAGATGCGATTGGTGCGATTACCGATCTTAAGTTAGCTGTGAAAATCATGCAGGGCTTGGCGAGTCCAACTTTTGCCAAAGCCATGGTCAATGGTAAATATGAAGTTGTAGGTGTTATTCCAGTTGGTGATGCTTATCTTCTAGTGAATGATCGTAATATCAACACTGTTGCAAAAGCCGCAGGTAAAAAAATTGCGGTTCTAGACTATGATGAAGCACAAAAAATCATGGCAACACAAGTGGGTGCGCAGGCAGTAAGTTCTGATATTACAAATTTTGGTGCTAAGTTCAATAATGGTCAGGTTGATATTATTGGTGCACCCGCTGCAGCATTTAAGCCACTTGAACTACACAAAGGTTTAGGCACGAAAGGGGCGATTGTAAATTATCCTATTCTACAAGTGACAGGAAATTTAATTATTCGTCATGACAAGTTTCCTGAAGGTTTTGGACAGAAATCAAGAGAGTGGGTGAAGTCACAATTGCCACGTGCATTTACAATCTTGGGTAAAATGAAAGCAGATATTCCGCAGAAATATTGGATGGAAATTCCTGATTCAGATAAACCTGGTTATCAAAAACTTATGCGTGAAGCGCGTATCAGCCTGACAGCAAAAGGAATTTATGATAAACGCATGATGAAACTGTTATGGCAGTTCCGTTGTAAAGAGAATCCGAAGAATTTTGAATGCGGTATGCAAGAAGAGAATTACAAATAATCTTGTAAAAAGTCTTTAATCGCACTTTAAAGTTCAAATACAGACCCGATAATGAGTATGTTATACTTATATCGGGTCTTTTCTTTTTAAA
>NZ_DJLC01000026.1:0-4671 GCF_002434875.1 Acinetobacter sp. UBA6526
GCAACTGTTTGCAGACCTGACGAACAATATCTGTTAACAGTTGTGCCGCCAACTTCAATTGGAAGTTTTGATAATACAGCCACGTTTCTGGCAATGTTATGTCCTTGAGCTCCTTCTGGCGCTCCACAACCTAGAATCATGTCCTCAACCGCAGCAGGGTCTAATCCTGGATTTCTCTCTAATAAAGCATCAACTAAATGGGCAGTCATGTTGTCCGCTCTGGTTTGATTGAAGCCTCCCCTGAATGATTTTGCTAGTCCGGTCCTAACGCTGTCTACTATTACTACATTTCTCATAACGTCTCCTAATAAATTCGATATTTCGATTGATGATTATAAATAATTTAACCTTTACATGCCATGCTGATATAAAAAAAACCCCGCAAAAGCGGGGTTTTTTTTAAGTAAGCTAATTAGAAGTTTAATCCAAAATCTAATCCAGCACGCATGCCTTCAGAGAAAGTCGTGAATATATTTTGTCCTTGCAGGTTACTTGTGCCTTGCAAAGAAGTAATTTGTCTTTTATCTCTAAGATTGTTGGCCCAAAGATTAACATACCAATCAGCATTGTCTGGAGAATATGAAGCAGTCAAGTTCCAGAATTCTGCAGCGGGAACCTTGTGCTTTTCTTGATTGTACCAGTCACTGAAATGCTCATCTTTAAAAGAGTACATCAATGATATAGCTCCCGAACCGCCAAAACCTGAGTAAAGTTGAGTCAAAGCAACATTAGACTCTAATTCAGCAGCAAATGGTACTTGGTTGCCACCAACTTCTTTGAATTCACTACAACCTGAACATATAGGGAAAGCCAATCCTTGCGGATTCATTAAGACATTGCCTTTGTTATCCATCGAATAAGTTGACTGACCGCAAAGTGCCGCACCAAAGATTGCAGCACAAGCATCGTCAATGCCGTCAGCAGCGGCTGAAGCAGCAGCAGCAGAAAGTCCAGCTTGCTGATATGCAGCAGCTAAAGCGGCGTTAGTAGCTAAGTTAGTGAAACTTGTCGCTTGAGTTGGATTGTGTGGATCGATTGATTGAGAACCTTGTTTAATAATTCCACCTAAGGCAACTACCGAATATGTGTTCTCGGCAGTTGGAGCCACTGTGTCCATAGTACTGTCAAGATATAATGCTCCCAAAGATACAATTGTTGTAGGAGTCACATAAGCTTGAACATTCAATGACACTCCTTCGTGAGTAAAGTCATGAAGTTCAGTGTAAGCAGAACTTACTCGGATTTGAGAAAACTGACCTTTTTCCATTTCCATTGAGAACGCCGTCAAATTCAAACGCATAGCTCCGTCGAATAGAATATTTTTGGTACCAATCTCAATTTGAGTTGATTCTGAACCATCGTACTTAGTTGTATCGGGGTTAGCCCCTCCTGGACGGTTACCAGTAGTATAAGAGGCATAAACTTGACCTTGATCGTAGAAGTACTGAGTCACAAACTTGTACATGCTTTCCTCTTGTTTGTCTGTAGTTATCGAAGCACCAGCTTGATAACAAGCCTCGTAGTCTGCAGCGTTACAAGCAGCTGCGACGGTATTACCTGCTCCAGAGTAAGCTCCATCTGACAAACCTTGCATGGATTGCGTCCAATATCTGTCGTCGTTGTATCGAACTCCGAAAGTAAGTTTGAAATTATCAGTGACGTCTAAATAGTATTCACCGAAAATTGACATGGTGTCACGATGCGTTCTTTGATCGTTGATTAATCCGCCAGCTTCTGCAGGCATATCTTTGATACATGTGTTGTTTTCTGCCGCACTAAGTGTTGAATCAGTTCCTGCCGCTGCGGTACACGCAAACTGAATTACGGGCACAGCGTTTGTCGTTAAGAAAGTCGCCACTTGCGTCGTCGTTGGGGTTGCTCCAAGACTTGCTAGTCCTGTTTGAATGGCGGAGCTGGCCAAAGTACCGCCAAGCGCTTTCGCGAAAGCTTGTCCGCCATAGCCGTCAAGTGCGCCACCAAATAAAGCAGACATTGGGTGATTACCAAAGTCATTCATTGCTAGGTAACCGATGGTTTGAATCCAATAAGGGTTAAAAGCAACAGATTGGAAGTTGTAGGCACCAAAAACAAAGTTATGTCTGCCATCAAAATCTGAAACAAGATTAAGTTCGTATTGTTCGCTATGGTAGTGAGGAAAAGTACATTCGAAAGATTCGTCTCGTGTCACATTAGTCATCGTTCCATAACAAACTGTAGGAAGCGAAGCAAACGCAAGCGAACCTTGAGGAATCAAAGCATTACCAATTTGTCCTGTAGAACCAATTGAATGAGAGTGATCGTTATCACCATACATTGCTTGTGTTGTGTCTTGGTAAGTGGCTTTTAAATTTAAAACTATGTCCCCGCTACCAACTTCTAAGTCCCTGAAATATTCCAATTGACCTTGCTCGTGATTAAGGCTGTTTGATGGGTCGCGAGTCTTCTGGATAGTATCAATGTTTGGAATTGATGCAGCTGCCGCTTCAGCATAGGTGTCTACACCGGGAGCTATTAGCATTAAAGTGTTAAAAGTATTATTGACAAGTCCAACGGGATGTACGGGTGAGTTTATATTGCTGTAAGGATCCCCAGGAAATGGTGAACAGCCAAAGAACTCATCTCTTTTACAAGCTGGTGCACCAAGATTTTGTCTCGAATCATTAATTTGATTTCTGCTGTACATAACTCTAAAAGTGCTGTCGTCTTCTAGTTCATAATCCATTGTAAGTCGCAAGGCATAAGAATCTCTAGAATCAACGTCGTTTGAAGTTACAGTGTTGAAAATAGTGCCGTCTTTGTCGTATTTTTTAAATGCAATTCTTGCAAATGCAGAATCGCTTAGGGCAAAATTATACGCGCCAGCAAAATTTGTAAGGCCATCGGCACCAAAAGATAGATCTAAATACTCTGGAGCACCAGGTTTGTTTGTGATCGCATTAACAAGACCGGTTGTTGTGTTTCTTCCATACAAAGTTCCTTGAGGGCCTTCCAAAACCTCCAATCTTTCTAAATCTAGGAATCCTGCTTCAGCTAAACTGTTAACAGACTGAGTGTGACCATTAATATTATATTGAACAGCGGCAACCTGAGCGGCACCAATAGTAGGAATCAAAAGACCCCTAACTTTAGTCGCGATTCCAGAACCAATTGCTTGAGAATAACCATAACCTGGTAATCTTTCAGCTAAATCATCACCAGTTGTGATGTGTTGCTCTCTTAGATCATCTCCATCTAAAGCTTGAACAGAAATTGCAACATCCTGCACTGATTGAGTTTTTCTAGCAGCCGTAACAGTAACTTCTTCAACGGTTTGCGCATAAGCAAAAGTGTTTAGCAAAGCTAAAGCTGCACCTAAAATTGTATACTTAATATATTTATTCACTGACTCCTCCCTCCGTGAGTTCAAATGTAAATTTTGAAAGGATTTGCTTAAAAATAGCTTATATCTCCCCTTCTTCATTTCGATGTTACCTCAGCTGAATATTTATGACAAGCTTTCGTAATAAGAAAAATATACGATAAAATTCTTTTTTTTTACTATTTTTTTGAGGGTAAAAAAATTTTTGAAACTTTTCATCATGACAAAACAAGAAAGAGCCGATTTTATTAGAAAAAAGCTCAAAAAACTTTACCCAAAACCTAAACCACCTCTGGAATTTAAAAATCCTTTTACTCTTTTGGTAGCAGTCCTCCTGAGCGCGCAATGTACAGATGAGAGAGTGAATATTGTAACTAGAGAATTATTCAAGATTGCAGATACGCCCGAAAAAATGCAGGCTTTAGGAGAAAAAAAAATATACCAAAAAATAAAATCGTGTGGGCTCGCCCCAAAAAAATCTAAAGCGATTATGAAAACTTCTAGAATTTTAGTAAAGCAATATCAATCTAAAATACCCAAGAGCCTTTTGGAGTTGGAAAAACTTCCTGGTGTTGGGCATAAGACTGCAAGCGTTGTTCTAAATCAAGCTTTTGGACATCCAACTTTTGCAGTCGATACTCATATACATAGATTAGCTCAGAGGTGGGGTTTATCGAAAGGAAAAAATGTTACACAAACCGAACTAGATTTAAAAAAATTATTTCCAAAAGAATCTTGGGGCGACTTGCACTTACAAATTATTTTCTATGGTCGTGAGAATTGTTCCGCTAAGGATTGTTACGGTTTGAAATGTGATATCTGCAAAGCTATTTATCCAAGAAGAAGAAGTAAGGTTATAACCAATAAAGCATAGAAATACCCTTGCTAGGAGGTATAATTTTCGGATGTATGGTAATAATTTCACTATTGAAGGTTTTGATTCCGAGCTATGGGAAGCTTTTGAGGGCGAAAAAAAAAGACAAGAAGAGCATATCGAGCTTATTGCCTCAGAAAACTATGCTTCACCTAGAATTTTAGAAGCTCAAGGATCAATACTCACTAACAAGTATGCCGAAGGCTACCCTGGCAAAAGATATTATGGTGGTTGCGAATTCGTCGACGTCGCAGAGCAACTCGCCATTGATCGAGCAAAAAAACTTTTTAAAGCAGATTTTGCTAACGTTCAACCGCATTCTGGCGCCAGCGCTAATGCAGCTGTATTTTTAGCTTTGCTTAATGCTGGAGACAAGATTCTTGGCATGAGTCTAGATCATGGAGGGCATCTCACGCATGGTTCAAAAGTAAATTTTTCT
>NZ_DJLC01000048.1:0-4731 GCF_002434875.1 Acinetobacter sp. UBA6526
TTAGAAATTGCAGCACCAGCTGCATCTAAACCAGTGTTTGATGTTCCAATCGCACCAAGACACTTATTAGTTCCTGATGCAGGACCCTCATTGGAACCATTTCTTGCCACATAACCGTTCGCAGCATCATTAAGGTCACGAATGCTAACAAAACCAAACTCAGTTAAAAGCGCGACACTGTCAGCACCAATTGTTTTTGTGACTGGATCGGATGCAGTGAATGAAGTTGTAGTTCCAAGTGATCCGCTCCAAACATCATATTCAATAAATGGTTTTGAATAATATCTTGCAGTAAGATTAGTAGTTGCATTTCCATTAGAGTCTAATACATCTCCAAGTGTAGATCGCTCATATGCAGCAACCGTTCTGAAGTAACGATCCGGTGCAAGTCCAGCTGCCGTTTGGAAAGCTGTCGCAGTTGCTGCTAATGCATCACCTGTACCAACAGAGCCTACCGCAGCGTTTGCAGCAGCGGCATCAGCACCAGCAATTGCAACAAAGTTTAGAGCATCGTTTGCACCGTTTTTATCATTTAATTGATTGATTTGGTCAGATGCATCAGTTGCAAGTGGGAAGTCAGGTCTGTAAGCCAATTCACCCTGTACCGTAGTAGAACCAACATTCGTACTAAAACTTGCAGCATATACTTTGTTATCTTCTGGGAAGATACCTTGATAAGTAATCATATTGATTGGAGTTACGGCAGCAAATAATCTTGCGCCAGTTCCAATTAATCCGGAGTGTAAAGCACCAGTAGTTGCGTCATAGACTGCACCAGCACCTGTGTTACCAGGAACAGCACCGTTTGCAACGTTTGCTGCAGCCTGTGCAGCTCTACCGAGCGTGTCAACCATAGCGAAACACTCACTTGCATCGTGAGCTCGGTCGCCATTACTGAATTGCTCACTGAAATAAGCTTGGATCATTAAGTTGTCTCTGTGCTTTTGTTGAGCGTTACCAGTTGCGTAGTTAGTGGCGCCACCAGCGGCCATTAAGCCTCTCATGCTTGATTTCATTACAGCACTACATAATCCTGGACTTAATGCAGCATTGGATAATGCAGCATGAACTTGTTGAGTTCCACTTAAATCATAAACACCTGCAGTATCAGTACCCGCTGCCATTACACCTGAATCATCTAAAGTACCTGCAGCATCACCAGCAGCTAATAAGTAAGCGCCTAGTATATCACCAGCAAATACATTACCTGGCATTGAGAATTGTACATATGGAACTTTTGAATGGTAATTTGCGAAATACAATCCAAAGTCCACACCAGTCCCGATATTATCAACATATTTGTTAAATCTGAATCCGTACTGGCCATCGTCTCTTAGAGTTTCAAATAGACCAGTTTCATCTGGAAAGAGATCTACTGTTCCTGACTTATCAAAACGAGCTGCAGGTAAAATGCTCATTGCATAATCAACATCAGCAGCAGTTCCTGAACCCCATCCTGCTGAAATAGCAACGTGGCCTCTACTACCGTCATCATTTAATCCATTAAATCCAGGCGCAGTTAAAGCATCCTGATTTGCAGTAAAGTTATGGGCCATCGCAACACCTCTTGCCATCGTCCACTCAAGAGCAGTCATGATATCAAAACCTCTAGTAACTAAATGAGTGGTATCAAATGCACGCCAGTTATCAGCATTTTGAGTCCAGTTCGTAGCAGTTGCTAAAGTACAACCGAGGTTATTTCCTGCCGCATAACCAGCAAGTGCCATTGCAGCTGTACCTACGGCCATGTGAGGACATGCCTCTGGTGCCATTCTCTCTCTATAGTTAGATCCAGTAGATAGAATAGAAGTTGCACCTCTTCCGAAAGTCTCACTTCCAAAATATGCACCACTTGGATCAAGCTCGATCATGTCATTACTAAATTGATAATAAAATTCTAGACCTGATCCGTCTTCAAGACCTAAAGCAACTGATAATGTTTCAGTTGGAATTAGAGCTTCTTTAACTCCAGAGCCCGGTGCTCTTAGTTTAGATAGGTCTAGCGCGTTTGTAACTAAACCATTCATACCGATTGGTAAAAAAGTTGCTTCACCCCAACTAGTGACAAAGCGTCCAAGTTGCAAGTCAACAAAAGTTCCATCAGTATCAAAAGAGTGTGTGAGGTAAGCGTCAAGGAGAGTGAAGTCGCTTTCAAATGCCTCTTCTGCATCTGAATTAAGTTGCTTAAATATTGGAGAGCTAATATCTAATGCGGGGTTGTAAGATCCAACGGCAGACAAACGAATACCTGTTGTGCCATTTAAGGTTCCATCAATTTCTGTATAAACCTTTTGCGTTGCACTGAATACATCACCTTGATCAAAGTTTAGGTTTCCATTGTTCGCTTGGTTTCCATAAAAATCTAAAAATTCTGTTGGGGTATTTCCATAATCATCAGTTCTGTAACCAGCACAGCCACCAGCTGAACCACTAGTATAAGTTGACAGTGCTGAAGAGTTCGGATCAGCATTATTTTGTCTTATTCGTTGATTAATTACAAAAGCTACAACTGCTGCATCAGCTGCTGATGCTTCCGAGTAACTGTAGCCGTCAATCATTTTACAATCACGATCTTGAACACGCATTGAAAAACCAGACGATACTGTAGTGTTTATTTGTCCAACAAACGCTCCACTGTTTACGTCAAGTGAGTACGCAGTCGTAGAAAAACCTGCAAGCAATAGAATGCCGGCAGATAGATTTTTTAGAAACTTAAAACTCATTAATATCTCCCCTGTTTTAATTTCATAATGAAAACCATTATTATAATATTATTCTTATGTATAAACATTTATGACACACCTGTGCCATAGAATTAGATTATTAAACTTAAATTCAATAAATTAGTCAAATGTTTATACAGCTTATTTTCAATCATATTTAAATAAGTGATGCATAATTGCAACATTTATTTAACGGAAAACTGGTAAAAATTTATTAAAGAAGACCCCCTAGAATATAATCAAAAATATAGGCTTTTTAGCAAACCAATTATCGAAATTTGGTTTGGATTCTTAGCTATTTTCACGCCCTCGAATAAAGAACACTTTATTATATATTTTGCGACCCTATCACTTATGCAGACTGCCACAATTTTAGATAGAGAAGATTCTAAATTATTATCATGTATGTGTTTTAAAAAATTTTGAGCACTAAACTTTGAAAAAAATAGAACGATTTTTATTTTATCATTCGACATCAGTTTTTGTGTTTTCAATGAAAGTGTTGATGAAGGTATCGTTTGATAAATTATCTTTTTTCTGATTTGAATATTTTCAGCCTTAAGACTATTAATAAATTCATTGTTTACTATGTTACTGCAAAGATATTCGAGTTTGTGTTTGTGTTTTTTGTTTTTCTTTAAAAATTTTGTAAGTTCACAACTATCTAAAAATACTTTTTCAATTTTTTTAGCACCAATTTTATGAAGCTCTTCTTTTACTTTTTGACCGATAACTAAAATTCTACCCTGATATAAAAGTTTTGCGTAAATTTTTTTTTGCTTTGATATTGCTTTGACTGCTTGCAGACTTGAAATTATAAAAACTTTGTCGTCTATTTTTATTTTTTTAATTTTAACAAATTTAAAGTTTGTTAACGGTTCTTGAACACAAGGTAGTTTGTCTTTCTTCAATTCTGCAGATAATAATTTACCTTCAATGCTTGGGCGAGTAATCAAAATCATCTTTTAAATTATCTAAATCATCAATATTTTTTTGTCCAACAACGGATAAAATTTGTTCGGACATTTGGTATGCAAGTTTAATGCTGTTTGTTTGATCATCAGTCTCAAACCCTTTAAATAATAAGTTTCCATGATGATCTAATATTTGACACGCAAGTTCTATTTTATTTCTTTTTATTTGAGCCAACACGCTCACAGGACTATTACAGTTTGCTCCAATTAATCTTAATACTTCTCTTTCAGTTTCAGCTATAATGTTTGTTTCTGTTTGATTAACTGATTTTAAAATTTCTTTATGTTGGGAATTTGATGTTGTTTGCACACCTATGATACCTTGACATGCTGCAGGCATAAAATTCTCAAAGTCGAGAATTTCTGTAATAATGTTGCCAAATCCAAGTCGTGCAATGCCTGCATAACTCAAAATAATTGCATCATATTCTAATTCTCTCAATTTTTTAATCCTTGTATCTACATTGCCTCTGAGCAATTTAATATTTAAGTCTTTTCTCAATCTAAGAATTTGTGACCTTCTTCTGATAGAGCTGGTTCCTATAGTTGAGCCCGGGGATAAGTTGGCCAACTTTTTTCCAGAATTTGAAATCAAAACATCATTTCGTTGTGTATGCATTAAAAATGCTACGATATCCAAGCCGTTGGTGTTTTTTGATGGCAAATCCTTTAAAGAGTGCACTGCTAGTTGAATCTCATCTCTGATAAGCTGATCTTCTATTTCTTTAGCAAAAAGACCTTTGCCTCCCAACTTATCCAATCTTTCGGTGTTTTTAATATCACCCATAGTTTTTATATGCTTAACAGAAAGTTCGTGTTCGTTTTTGATAATGTATTTAGATATTTCCTGTATCACAATTTCAGATTGCAAATTTGAAAGTTTACTGTTTCTTATACCTACAAGCAGTTTCATAAATAATGATCATTTTCTTATTTTTATATATATAATGTAATTTAAGAGTAATTATTATTTAAATATACAGTTTATGAGCAAAATTACGGTTCTTGGGATTGAAACAAGCTGTGACGAAACA
>NZ_DJLC01000087.1:0-11787 GCF_002434875.1 Acinetobacter sp. UBA6526
ACGAAAAGATGCCTCGAAACCATTTTCATAATCAGTGATTGCAAATGACATTGTTTGTGGGCCATCAACACGCCAATACATCGGACTAAATCGATCAATGATCATGTCCTCAACTAAAAATAACGGTGCATTACCACTGATAAGAGTTTCATTTTGCTTACTATTTTCTGTCATCTATTTATTCTCAAGTCATCAACATAAAGCCTCATCATAAATTTTATTTTTCACGTAATTGTTAAGATAGATAAGCTTTTGAGTAAACTTAGGTATTTAAAATATATTTGAGTCTTGCGATTTTCAGAATTCTTTTGAGTTTCAAAACACTTACAACCGTTTGATTGTCATTTACTTATCAATGCAACACAATGATTTAATATAACGACTAAAACCAGAACAGCATAAATGAGGAAATCGGTCATGTTTTATCAAAAATACATTATTCCGCTGTTTGTATTCTCCTCAGTTTTCATCGCTGTGTCTGGATGTAGTGAAGAAATATATCAAAAGCCCCCGCTATCAACATTCAAGAATGATGAGACGAAAATTCCTTATCCACAAATAGACCAAGACTTGGGTGAGAAATTACAACCGAATGAAGCACTATTAGCACTAGAAATTTCAAAGACCATCGAGCAAACCATACGTAAACAGTATCAAAATGGTCATGCTCTACGTGATGCTCACCCTAAAGCACATGGTTGTGTGCAAGCTGAATTTCATATCTTAAAGGACATTCCAAAGCAACTTGCCAAAGGCGTGTTTATACCAAACAAAACCTATCAAGCTTGGATTAGATTTTCCAATGCATCAGGTGATGCAACCCAAGCAGATAACAAAAAAGATGCTCGTGGCATAGCGATTAAAATTTTAGGCGTAGCAGGAAAGAAAATTCTAGAATCTAATCCTCAAGCAACAACTCAGGATTTTATTATGATTAATCATCCTGTTTTCTTCGTAAATGATGCCAAAAGATATTTGAGTTTTACCAAACACATTAGCGGAGATCATTTTACCGACAAAATTCAAGTTCCATTTGCACTCGGTATAAAAGGTACGATCAATGCTTTAGGTGCTCGCAACTCATTAATTGCAAATCCAATCCAAGCACGTTATTGGTCAATGGTACCCTACCAACTTGGCATCGGTGAAAACCGACAAGCAGTAAAATACTCTGTTAGAGCATGTCAGCCTGAAAAAGCAACTATTCCTAAAAATGCTGAACCAAACTTTCTAAGAAGTGCTTTGAAGAATACATTAGCTCATCAAGATGCTTGTATGGAGTTCCTCATTCAACCAAGAACATCCAACAAAATGCTTATTGAAGACTCGATGACAGAATGGAAAGAATCTGAAGCGCCTTTTTATCACATCGCAACAATTCATATCCCACAACAAAACTTTGATACAGCAAAGCAAAATGAGTTCTGTGAAAATCTTTCATTTACACCATGGCACGCCTTACCCGAACACAGACCACTCGGTGCGATCAATAGATTAAGAAAAGTGATTTATGAAGATATCAGCAGAGTCCGTCATGAAATGAATGCAGCACCACGACAAGAACCGAATTAATTAGATATTTAGCTTGTATGAGAAAATGAAGCTCTTAGTTACGAGCTTCATTTGTAGTCAACAGCTTACTGAACATTGAGTTCTGTATCTTTCGCAACAATCACGGAAGCGACCATTGGAACACCCAGAATGATTGGAACGACAATAATCCATAGGTCAGTTGTGAGTTTACTTGAGAAAAAGAAGTGAATGACGATTGCAGCTAAGGCCAACACAGAAAATAAAACAGCCATGAATCGAATTGCAAACTTGAGAAGCATTTTTTGATCCTATGAAATTGTTGTTAGCTTAAATTATATGCCTCTTTATCATGCAATAACATTACAAATTTTAAGGGATTTATCACTTTTTAAATATGTGTGATTGAAGCCTTACTCTCGATAAAAAATATTTAGATCTTTAATTAACTGATGCTTAGAAAACTCATCATAGATGTTTAATTTTAAAGAATTTATATAATTCTCTACAAAAATCATCCTATTGATTTCAGTATTTAATAAATTCTTTTCCATCAAAAATTTTTGATAGGCTGAAATTAAATAGTTTAAACGAAAACCTATACTTCGCTTCTTACGACTTTCCGAAATTTTATTTCCCATCTCTAAAATCCCTCCAAAAGTATGAGGACTTATATCTTATTCATTAAATTTTTCTTCATTAATTGAAAAGTATAGCTTTAATATGACAGTTTTATGACAGAATTTTAATAATTCTTTCATAAATTCATGTAGATAAGTTAATTAACTTGTATTATTATTTCATAAATTCTTAAAAGTGATGCATCCATAGCATGAACGATACTAGTCTTTTAAACGAATTAAATTTAATGATTGATCATTATGTTTCTCGAAATGGCTCTAAACCAAGTCGAGTAATTCTGGGGTACAAAGCATATTCAACACTTATGAATGACCGAGAATTTGCGAAAGAGGTTACTAATTCAGCACTAGATCCCAATAAGCGCAAATATAGAAAACTTAAAATTAAGGTGACTAAAGACGATTATCAGCTTGAATTAGAATAAAAGATTTAAAAGAAAGCTCTCAAAAGAGAGCTTTTTTATTTTCAGTGTAAAATATTAATATAACAAAATTTAGGATTTAATTGGGTTTAAGTAAAATAAAATCAATATCTTATAAAGTTACTTAGTGTTCACATCAATTCTAAATACCTTTCCATTGCACACCCAAACCGTATAAGTTTGCATATCGATGTCATAAAAATATTCAGTTGCCGCACAAGAGCGACGCCCTTCTCTGTGAGTGAAATATCTCGGCGAAGATCTTCCCATTTTTCTCAATAAATCACTCTCACTATCACCAACAACCACTAGCTCATATGAAGAACGTATTGAATTCGTTTCTCTTGCAAAAGCATATTCTGTTAGTAGAAGTGATGTAACTAATAATATTGTATATTTCATCTAGTGTGCCTTTTATTATTCATGTCCACAATTTACCAAATGGTAAAAATAAAATCATTAAAATAAAATTTTAAAGACTTTTAACTTTAGACATGAGGGATAACTCCATTTAGCCCTCAAAGGATAATAATTTGAAAAACTATAGTTCAAATCGCTTCAACTGAATTAAAAATCAATTTTGTATTGATAATTAAGATTAGAATTTTCGGGTATATTGTGAATATCTCGATCAGTCACAACACCGTGTTCAGGCATTTTAAAAGTATTAATTGCCTGATTCTTAGGAACAATCGGCGGTTTCATAGAATTCTCATAATTCATAGAAGAACAACCAACTAAGCTTGTTGCAAATACACACCCCATAAATAACTTCATCATTACCGCCTCTTAATACTATAAAAATCACATAATCTAGCAAATAGTCTGCCGAATGTCTCATTCCTAATATTTATAGACAGTTGTAGTGATCTTGTAAGGTTCGGACAATTATTACGCTTAAAAATATACAAACCTTTGTTTTATCTATATAACTGGATGTGAACTTTAAAATGAGCATATCAATGATGAAGTCAGTAAGGCTTTTATACGTAAGTAAAATTAAGGATATTGACTCCAATCTAAAGACAAATTTGATTGAAATCCTAGATGAAGCAGTAGATTTTAATTATCGCAATGATGTTACTGGTGTTTTATATTATGGCCATGGATATTTTGTACAATGTCTTGAGGGTCAAAAAGATACCATCGATGATTTGTTCTATACAAAGATTGTCAAAGATGACCGACATGTTAATTGTGAAATTCTCTACTATGCAGAATGTGAAGATAATTTGTTCTCACAATGGTCTATGAAATTTTCACCAGTAAATCAAAATATTACTGATTTTTTTATGAAATATCATCTAGAAGAATTCAATCCCTATTTGCTAACGGCTGAAACGACTGAAAACTTTATCTCAGTATTGGCGGGTGAGCCAGAACTTGATGTAAATAGTTATGTAGCTTAATTTCTGTATAGATCAATAGAGTTGACTCATACGCTTCAGAACATTGGAACTCATTGAATGGATAAAATCCTTTAATGAGTTCTAATGCTAGATGAATTACGCTCTTAAATTAAATTTCATGAATTAGTTCGACTACTTTTAGAAACGCTGAGTCCATTATAAAAAAGACTTTTCTCAATCTCATCACTTGATAAATCAGCTTATTAATTTTTCCATTTAGTAAAAATAATATTTACTCGTTTGCTTTTCTCGTTACTCCTATCCATTTTCTGATATGCTACGAAAGCTAGGCGAATCGATACTTTTAATTAGAGGAAACAAGCATGTTGCAGTGGTTTGAAAAACTAGTCGACCCATACCCCACCAAAGACTTAAACAAACCATTACCAACCACATTTTTTGCATTTGTTTGGCAAGCAACAAAAGGCATTCGTCCATATCTCTTTATCTTAATTGCGTGTACCGCAGCAGCAGCAAGCTTTGAAGCATTATTCTTTTCATATATTGGTAAATTAGTAGATTGGCTCACTCAAAGCCAACCGAGTACCTTTTTAGAGAACAATAAGCAAAATATCACGATTCTGATTAGCATTCTTTTCGCCAATATTTTCTTTGTTAGTTTGCAATCTGTCGTTAAACACCAAGTTTTATTTAGTAATTTTCCAATGCGAATGCGTTGGCGCTTTCACAATCTATTGCTTCAACAAAGCTTAGACTTTTTCCATACTGATTTCGCAGGTCGCCTTTCAGCGAAAGTCATGCAAACTGCTTTGGCAGTGCGTGAGTTTTGGATGATTCTCGGCGATATGTTGGTTTATGTGCTGATCTATTTCATCACCATCAGTTTAGTACTTGGATCAATCTCGCCTATTTTAATTGTGCCACTGATTTTATGGTTGGCTATTTTCATCATCATTGCGACGTATTTCATTCCTCGACTGGGCAAAATTTCTCAAGAGCAAGCGGATGCGCGTGCAATCATGACAGGTCGCGTGACCGATGCTTATACCAATATCCAAACCGTAAAATTGTTTGCTCATGCTGGTCGTGAAAGCCAATACGCCAAAGAGTCCATGAAAGAGTTCATGCTCACTGTTTATAAGCAAATGCGTTTGGGTGTCAAATACGAAATCAGCATTCGTTTCCTAAGTGCTTTTTTATACATTGGTGTAATTGGTACTTCTGTTTGGTTGTGGACACAAGGACAAGCTGCTATTGGCGTTATTGCAGCAACAACTGCAATGGTTTTGAAGTTGGATAGTATGGCTGAGTTTTTAATGTGGCATGTCACCATGCTGTTTGAAAATGTCGGTACGATTCAAGATGGAATGAAAACCTTAGGCAAGCCTGTTCAAATTCAAGATAAAGAAGATGCAACGGAACTTACAGTTCAAAAAGGCGAAATCCGTTTTGAAAATGTCAGCTTTGCTTATAATCAAAAAAATGTCATTGATCATTTTAACCTCACGATTAAACCAGGCGAAAAAATTGGTATTGTCGGTCGTTCTGGTGCTGGCAAATCAACACTAATCCAATTGCTCCTACACTTCTATGATGTGAACCAAGGTCGTATTTTGATTGATGGCCAAAGTATTCATGATGTCACTCAAGACAGCTTACGTGCCAATATTGCGTTGGTAACTCAAGACACTTCTCTACTACATCGTACTGTTGCCGAAAACATTAAATACGGTCGTCCAAATGCGACTGAAGCTGAGGTTGAACTCGCAGTTAGAAAGGCTAAAGCAGAAGAGTTTATTCCACAGTTAACAGATCAAAAAGGTCGTGTTGGCTATGATGCATATGTCGGTGAACGTGGTGTAAAGCTGTCTGGTGGACAACGTCAACGTATTGCAATATCACGCGTTTTCTTAAAAGATGCACCGATTCTTATTTTAGATGAAGCAACCAGTGCACTTGACTCTGAAGTCGAAGCTGCGATTCAAAGCAGTTTAAATGACTTGATGGTTGGCAAAACAGTCATTGCAATTGCACACCGTTTATCTACTATTGCTCAAATGGATCGTCTCATCGTACTTGATCAAGGCAGAATTGCTGAACAAGGTACACATGAGGAATTGATTGCTAATGATGGCTTGTATGCTCAACTTTGGAAACGACAAACAGGTGGTTTCTTGGTTGAACAACGAGTGACTCAGGAAACAGAATAATGTTGTATCTAGAAGACTTAAGTGTTGGAGATCATTTCATAAGCCGTGAATATGAAATGACGCTTGAAGAAGTGAAAAAATTTGCCAGTCAATATGACCCCCAACCCTTCCATTTAGATGAAGAGGCTGCTGCTGAACATCCTATTTTCCAAGGATTAGCAGCAAGTGGATGGCATACATCAGCCGTGACTATGCGTCTATGGACTGAATGCTTTCCAATTGCGGGCGGGTTGCTCGGCTCTGAGTCCAGTTTAAGATGGCCTCGCCCAACGCGTGTTGGCGATAAAATTCATGTAGAAGTTGAAATTACTGCGATAGTACCATCTAAAACCAAAACTGACCGTGGTATTGTCAGCTACGTTACTCAAGCTTTGAACCAACATGGTGATGTGCTATTAATATCTACAACTAAAATCATGGTCTTTAGAAAACCAACTTAATTTTTGAACATGAGGTGACTCTCTTGTCCAACAATTTTTATGATTGATTATTTTATTTCATGTAAAGATGTTCAAAACCTAGATGATTAAAGATATTAGCAAAAATTGATGAGCGCCACGGAAAGCACATGAAAACGACCTCAACTCGTCAAGATCAAGGAATACCAGGCGTCTATGGCTTATTGTTATTAGATGTTGTTTCTCGTTGGGGATATAACGATGAAACTTTATTCGCTCCTTTTCATTTAACAAGCGAACAACTGGCTGATCCAAATTTTCGGATACCAACACCGATTGCCAACGAACTCGTAAAACACTCTTTACGCCTTACAGGTGAAAGTACACTTGGATTTCATTTAGGTACGCAAATGCGTATCTCAATTCATGGTTTTATTGGCTATGCGATCATGACTGCTCACGACATTACAGATGCAATTGCCTTGGCGAGTCGCTTTATTCAATTACGATTACCCTTTTTACAACTTTATTTTTCTACTTTTGGTCCTAAAGCTACTTTACAGCTTCAATGTGATATCGATGTTGAACCATTACGCACTGAGATTATCTTAGGTTTGACGATTGGCATCATGACGATGGCAAAAGCTTTAACGGGTATTGAAGATCTTAATGGTGAAGTTGATTTAGATTTTCCCGAACCTCAAGGTTTTGATAAGTATAAAGATAAGTTAACGAGTACCGTTCGTTTTAACCAACCACACTTAATTTCTAGCTTTGATAAAAAATATCTTGGCTTAAAAATGGTCAATGCTGATCCAATTGCAAGCCAAATTGCGATCAACCAATGTGAAACTGAATTGTCAGCTTTAGGTGAACGTCGTCGTTTAGCTATGCGTGTTCGTGATATTTTAACCAACTCAGAACAACATTACTTAAGCATTGAAAGTGTTGCAGAACGTTTGCATATGTCGGATCGAACTCTCAAACGCCAGTTAGCCGCTGAAGGAACATCATTTTCAACACTCGTTGATGAAGTTCGTTACCGTCATGCAACGTCTTTACTCTCACGTACAGATTATAGTTTAGAGCAGATTGCCGATGAATTAGGTTATTCAGACGTTGCGAACTTTAGTCGTGCATTCAAACGCTGGAGTGGTCGTAGCCCGAGTAACTGGCGTAAAGATCCATATTTATAAAGTTAGAATTTGTTGGGTGACTTCAAGAATGACTCAACAATCTCTAAAAGTACTTATTTTATAAATGCTTTTGCTTTTGTTTTGATTAAAAAACATGTATAAAGCCACAAAAATGATGAGACAAATTGTTAAGGAGTTGTCATGAATCATCCAGCTGATTTGAAATATGCGCGTACGCATGAATGGGTAAGAATTGAAGGTGATTTGGTTGTTACAGGAATTAGCGACCACGCGCAAGAAGAGCTAGGTGATCTAGTTTATGTTGAAGCTCCAGAAGTTGGCAGCCATGTTACGGCAACTGAACAAGCTGGTATTGTTGAATCAGTGAAGACTGCTTCTGATATTCACGCACCTGTTTCAGGTACAGTGGTCGAAGTAAATACTGATCTTGAAGACGATCCTGATTTTGTAAATGAAGAGCCTTACGGTAAAGGCTGGATTTATAAAATTAAACCAGACAATATCGCAGATGTTGAAAAATTACTTTCTAACAGCGAATACGAATCAGGTTTATAATTTTTATAAATTAAAAAGCCTAGTCATTGAACTAGGCTTTTTTATGACATGAATTATCTATGCAACGTAATCAACTGGATAGCCGTCAACTTCAGAAACTAGATTTTCAAAAGAGAAAATTTCATCAAGCTGTTCTTGAGTCAATAACTCACGCTCCAATACAACTTCTTGGATGGTTTTATTTTCAGCGATACATTGCTTACCTATCTCATCACACAACGCATGCCCCAATAAAGGATCAAGCAAGGTAATAATTCCGACACTACGCATCACTGCATCATGACATGCTTGTTCATGTGCCTTAATACCACGTACACATTTTTCATCTAGACTTTGAATTGCATGTGTAAGAAGCTCAATTGATTCATTCAATGAAATCGCAATCACTGGTTCCATCACGTTTAGCTGTAATTGACCTGCTTCAGCAGCGAAAGTAATGGTTAAATCATTACCAATCACTTTAAATGCAATTTGGTTTACAACTTCAGGAATAACTGGGTTTACTTTTGCTGGCATGATTGAAGAACCAGCTTGTAATTCTGGCAATTGAATTTCACCCAAACCAGTACGAGGACCTGAACTTAACAATCGCAAATCATTACTGATTTTTGAAAGCTTACACGCCAAACGCTTCAAAGCACTGGATAAAATGATGAAAACACCACAGTCACTGGTTGCCTCAACATAATCTTCAGCACCAACCAGTTTTAAACCCGTAATATCTTTTAGACAGGTTACGACTTTTGCTGCATAGCCTTTCGGCGTATTTACACCAGTACCAATTGCCGTTGCACCTAAGTTCACTTCAAGCAACAATTCGCGAGTACGCTTGATTAAACGAACATCTTCTTTTAATAAGGTTGCGAATGCATGGAATTCTTGCCCAAGTGTCATCGGCACAGCATCTTGCAGTTGCGTGCGTCCCATTTTTAAAACATAACGGAACTCAATCGCTTTATTTTCAAATGAAGTAATTAATTTATCCATCTGTGTAAATAAAGCATCCAAAGAGCAATACGTTGATAAGCGGATCGCTGTAGGATAGACATCATTGGTAGATTGGGATTTATTGACGTGATCGTTCGGATGAATCACATCATACTTACCTTTTTGATGACCCAATGATTCTAATGCAATATTTGCAATGACTTCATTGGTGTTCATATTGATGGAAGTTCCTGCACCGCCTTGATAAATATCAATTGGGAAAGAATCTTGCCATTTTTCAGTTTCATTGATTAAAGCATCACATCCATGCTGGATTGCAATACTTTGAGTTTCCATCAGTTTTCCAAAACTTAGGTTCGCTTGAGCTGAAGCCTTTTTTACCTGTGCTAGCGCACGAATAAAATAGCCATTTTGTCCAACTTTCTGCGAAGATATTTTAAAATTCTCTATTGCACGTAAAGTATGAATTCCATAATAACAATCAGCAGGAACTTCTTTCGCGCCGAGCAAGTCATGCTCTATTCTTATAGTTGCCGTTTGAACCGTGTTCACTTTCCATTTCTCTCAGACGATGCACCTTATTGGTGCGAGACATTAATATGGAAGATTTAGAGTAAATATTCATTAGCAAAATTGCTTAACATTACGTATTTTTTATAATGAAATTTCTCTGCTTTGTTGCAAATGTAACATCATGTTTCATTCATTTTGCCTACTTTTCACACCCATATCGCTGTTTTTTGGCTTGGAGAATATACTTTTGTAACTAACTAAAACGTCGTACCGTTTTTTTGAGCGAAAATCTCATTTTTTTACGCAAGAAAAAATGCTTTTTTTCAGATTAAAAAACGAATATTCATACACTTATTTTAAATTACATAAACAATACATAAAATATACATAAAGTTAACAGTATTTCAAAAAACAAACGTGCTTGAATCTGTGACCTTATCAATCCAAGGAATAGTGGATCATTTTTTTGACTATTCGGATGTGATTGCAAATTATGGATATGTAAGGACAGGCATCCATTATGAATTTTTCTAATCCCACAGTTGTTGTATTCGTGGTATACATCGCTGCCATGCTCGGCATCGGTCTATACGCCTATTTTTCCACCAAAAATCTTGATGATTATATTCTTGGAGGCCGAAGTTTAGGCAGTTTTGTTACCGCTTTATCTGCTGGTGCATCGGATATGAGTGGTTGGTTGCTCATGGGCTTACCAGGCGCAATTTACCTAACTGGTTTATCAGAATCGTGGATTGCAATCGGTTTGATCATTGGTGCATGGCTTAACTGGTATTTGGTTGCAGGCCGTTTACGTGTGCATACCGAAGTACAAAACAATGCCCTCACCCTGCCTGATTATTTTACTGGTCGTTTTGATGATCAGAAAAAAATCTTACGCGTCACATCTGCATTGATTATTCTGATCTTTTTTGCAATTTATTGTGCTTCAGGTATGGTTGCTGGTGCTCGTTTATTTGAAACCCTATTCCACTTACCGTATCAAACTGCGCTTATGTTAGGTGCTTTTGCAACCATTGGTTATGTGTGTATCGGTGGTTTCTTAGCAATCAGCTGGACAGATACTTTCCAAGCAGGCTTAATGATTTTCGCATTATTGCTTCTCCCTATCGTGACGTACATGTCATTGGGAATTGGTGCGGAAGAGTTTACAGCGATTGTAGAAAGTGCACGTCCACACGCTTATGATTTTGTTTCGAATTTAAGTTTTGTTGCGATTCTATCAGCGGCGGCTTGGGGTTTAGGCTATTTTGGTCAGCCCCATATTCTCGTGCGATTTATGGCAGTTAAATCCGTTCATTCAATTAAAATTGCACGGCGTATCTGTGTTGGTTGGATGGGATTGTCTATGGTAGGTGCCGTATTAACAGGGGTCATGGGAATCGCCTATTTTAATTCTTTTGATGTTAACCCTGAAAGTATCTTTATCTTATTTTCTGAACATTTATTTACACCATGGCTTGCTGGTATTTTATTAGCTGCTATTTTATCTTCGATTATGTGTGCGATAGATTCACAAATGCTCGCTTCTTCATCTGCATTAACTGAAGATATTTATCGCGCTGTTTTCCGCAAACATGCCTCGCAACGCGAATTAATGTGGGTCAGCCGCATCTCAATTATATTGATTGCGATAGTTGCTATTGTATTGGCCTATTCGCCTAGCAGCCGAGTCATTGATTTAGTTTCTTTTGCATGGGCGGGATTAGGAGCCGCATTTGGGCCTGTCGTCATATTATCCTTATTTTGGCGTAGAATGACGGCTAAAGGCGCCATAACGGGTATTTGTTTAGGTGCCTTAAGCGTCATTCTCTGGCGTTTAAAATCCGGTGGAATTTTTGATGTTTATGAAATTATCCCTGGTTACATTATCGCAACGGTAGGAATTATATTTGTCAGTTTGGTAGATAAGCCCGCGAGTGAGGCGGTACTTTCGCAATTTGATAACGCATGGAAAAAAATTAGGATGACTGCATGATGCATATTACAGGATGGAGCACATTAGCTGATTATTATCGCAAGGAT
>NZ_DJLC01000165.1:0-1166 GCF_002434875.1 Acinetobacter sp. UBA6526
TTTCATATCAAATATCATTTCATAGTTCTTAAATTAAAATCATTTATAGTCGGTCTCAAAAAGAACCGACCATGTTGCATGATCAAAATATTAGTTTTGTTTAGCACTAAGACTCTTAGCAATTTTTACAAGATCAACAAACTCTTCACGCATTTGATAAGGATCAGGTTTTGCTGATTGTTGGGCTAACTGAATGATTTGATCCCACCCCATCGCACCATTGTACTGGCCACCTTTTAATTGCTGAGCGTACGATGCAACTGCAATTGCAAAACGAGTGTCATTATTGGCTTGGGCGAGTGTTTTACTTTTCACATTCACCGCTTGACTCAATAAAATACTTTTTTCTTGATTTGGTAATTTATAACGTAAATTCACGAAAGCATATTCAGATTTTTTAGCAGTATCCGATTTTATAGGTGCTTGATAACGTGAGTCATTCAACCAGCCCTGCTGATCGACAGGAATAATTTCATAGATCGCAGTGACACTATGCCCAGCCCCAATATCACCAGCATCGACTTTATCATTGTTGAAGTCTTCTTGCTTCAACATACGATTTTCATAGCCAACTAAACGATATTCTTTAACCGTCGCTGGATTAAACTCTACTTGTATTTTGACATCTTGGGCAACCGTTGCTAGCGTAGAAGACAGCTGACGTTGTACCACTTTTTTCGCTTCATTTTTGTTATCGATATAGCTGTAATTACCATCACCAGCATCAGCGATTTGTTCCATTAGCTCTTCATTGTAATTACCAGTGCCATAGCCGAGCGTTGTCAATGAAATACCACTTTTACGCTTCTCCGCAACCATGCCTTTTAAGGTATTAAAATCAGTAATTCCTATATTAAAGTCACCATCAGTCGCTAACAAAATTCGATTAATCCCATTTTTAACAAACGCTTTCTCTGCTTCTTTATAAGCCAATTGAATCGCCTGCTCACCAGCCGTTGCTCCACCAGCTTGCAACTGATTAATCACACGTAAAATCTTATCTTTATGCTCACCTGATGTCGGCTCAAGTACTAATTTTTCCCCACTCGCATAAGTGATAATCGTCACTTTGTCCTGTGGGCGTAATTGTTCAGTCAATATTCTTAAGGTTTGTTTAACCAATGGTAGCTTATTATCTGCATTCATACTGCCAGAAACATCGACAA
>NZ_DJLC01000165.1:1474-2662 GCF_002434875.1 Acinetobacter sp. UBA6526
TCATACTGCCAGAAACATCGACAAGAAAAACTAAATTGGCAGGTGGTAATTGTTTCGTGCTTAAATCTTTGGCTTGAATCCCAATTTTGATCAACTTAGCATGTTCTTTCCACGGTGAGTCAACCGTTTCAGTGGTCACAGAAAATGGATGTACACTATTTGGTTGCGGATACTGATAATCAAAATAACTAATCATTTCTTCAGCACGAATCGCATCAACTGGCGGTAACCTCCCATCATTCAAATAACGACGAGTATTGGTATAACTCCCCGTATCAACATCAATGCTTAAAGTAGATATTGCATCATCAGCAACTCGATGAACTGGATTGACCTCATTCTTCTGGTACTTCTCAGTATTCTGTTCTAATCGCGGTCGCTCAATACTTGGCATTACAGCAACATAAGCTGTGGGAGCAATTAATTTACGGGAGCGATCTGCTCCAAAATTTGCAGTTGATACTGGTGCTGGTGCAAGTTCAGTAGCAATCCCACTATATTTAGCTGGGTTACTACATGCCACAACCATACAACTCAGTAGCGTTAAACCAAATACTTTTGTTGATTTTTGCATCTCTTATTTCCCCTAATTTTATTTTGTATTTTCAAATAAATAGTCATATTGAGAGCATTGTAAGCAAAAAAATAAAGATACACCGTGTCCGTATGTATCTTTATCTACATCATTTCTCTTTAATTTTATTTAGCAACAAGCATCGCTTGCCAAACTTTTATAGCATCAACAGTCGCTTTAACATCATGTGCTCTTACAATGCTTGCACCTTGCTGAATACTCAATATATGTCCCATCACACTCCCCACAGCACGTTCCTGAGCAGGGATACAACTTAGCGCCTCACCAATAAACCGCTTACGAGACAAACCCGATAAAATCGGGTAACCCATTCGATTAAGCTTCCAGAACTCATTGAGCAATTGAAAATTTTGCTGTGCATTTTTAGCAAAGCCAAAACCAGGATCAAGAATAATATTTTCAACTTTAATACCTACAGCAAGCGCTTGATCAAGACGTTGTTGTAACTCTTGAATCACATCTTCAGTCACATCTTGATATTGATCCAACTGATTCATATTGGTGGGCTCACCACGCATGTGCATCAGCACGACAGGAATATTCACTTCAGCTGCTGTTTCTAAAGCCAGTGGTCGAGTTAATGCCCGTACATC